>DATJEA010000028.1:0-2019 GCA_035497095.1 Acetobacteraceae bacterium
CCGGTGTTGACGCCGACCATGCCGTATTCGAGCTTGCGCGACACGCGCCACACGCGCGCGTGATCCTTCGAGTAAAAATAGGCGGCTAGACCGAACTCGGTATCGTTGGCCAGCGCGATCGCTTCTTCCTCGGTCTTGAAGCGGAACAGCGGCGCCACCGGCCCGAAGGTTTCCTCGCGGAAGATCATCGCCTCGCCGGGCACGTCGGTCAGGATGGTCGGCTCGAAATAGGTGCCGCCCAGGCTATGCCGATGCCCACCGGTCATCACCTTCGCGCCCCGCTTCAGCGCGTCGGCAATATGCTCCTCCACCTTGTCCACCGCCGCCGGATTGATCAGCGGCCCCTGCGTTACCCCCGGCTCCATGCCGTTGCCGACCTTCAGCGCCTCCACGGCGACCTTCAGCTTGGCGGCGAAGGCGTCATACACCCCATTCTGCACGAATATCCGGTTGGCGCAGACGCAGGTCTGCCCGGTGTTGCGATACTTGCTGGCCATCGCGCCGAGCACGGCGGCATCCAGATCGGCATCGTCGAACACGATGAACGGCGCGTTGCCGCCCAGTTCCATGCTGGTCTTCTTGATCGTCGGCGCACAGGCCGCCAGCAGCTTGGCGCCTACCTCCGTGCTGCCGGTGAAGGTCAGCTTGCGGACCATCGGGTTGCTGGTCAGCTCCGCCCCCATTGGACCCGAAGGCCCGGTGATCACGTTGCACACCCCGGCCGGCATCCCGGCCCGCTCGGCCAGCACCGCGACGGCGAGCGCCGAGAATGGCGTTTGGCTCGCCGGCCGGATCACCCCGGTGCAACCGGCCGCCCAGCCCGGCCCGGTCTTGCGGGTGATCATCGCGGTGGGGAAGTTCCACGGCGTGATCGCCGCGAACACGCCAACCGGCTCCTTGGTGACGATGATGCGGCGGCCGCGCGCATTCTGCGGGATGGTGTCGCCATAAACCCGCTTGCCCTCCTCGGCGAACCACTCGATGAAGCTGGCGGCATAGGCGATCTCCCCCTTGCTCTCGGCCAGCGGCTTGCCCTGCTCGGCGGTCATGATCGTGGCCAGATCATCAGTGTTGGCCAGCAACAGCTCGAACAGCTTGCGCAACACACTGGCCCGCTCCTTGGCGGTGAGCGCCCGCCAGGCCGGCTGTGCCGCGTGCGCCGCCTCAATCGCCCGGCGGGTTTCGGCGGTGCCCATTGCCGGCACCTCGCCGACCACCTCGCCGGTGGCCGGGTTTTTCACCACCAGCGTCTTGCCGCTGTCGGCCTGCACCCATTTGCCGTTGATATAATTGGCCTGGCGCAGCAGGTTGGGGTCTTTCAGCGGCAGGCTGGTCACTTTGTTCAGCATGGCGTTTCCCTCTCGCGGACTAGTTGCCTAACTCAGCCGCCGAGCACGCGGCGGCGCTCGTCGAATTCCTGCTTGTCGATCTCGCCGCGGGCAAAGCGCTCGTTGAGAATTTCCAGCGCCCCCCGCCCCGGCGGCAATCGCGGCGGGCCGCCGATCGTACGGAGGATCATCACCATGAAGGCGATCACCGCCGCCAGCACCAGCAGCATCAGCAGCGGCATGACGATCAATCCGGCCCAACCTCCACCCCAGCCCATCATACCCGGGCCGCAGCCGAACCGCCACGACTCGCCGACCTGCTGCGCCCAGGCCGCGCTCGGTGCGAGCGCCGACGCCGCCGTTGCGGCGGTTGCCCAGTATCGAATTCCCGGCATCTGCCCACTCATCCGCCCGCTCCTGCGGGTGTCCCTTCTGCTCCCCGCCGCGGCCATCCCGGCGGCGGGATGTGTTTCATATGGGACGACGTCGGCGTGGTGTCACCCGGCAAAATGCTTCGATATCGTATGGTGGTATCACATCACCATTACGCAAAATTCAGTCGCCGAAGGTCGCCCGAAGGCGCCGAAACCGGCCGCCGATCGCCTCGGAAAAATGTCGTTTTTCGCATGTTTTTACCCCCCACGATCATAGCGATACGCCTTCAATGATGGTCGCCCCGTCGACCACGCGC
>DATJEA010000029.1:0-11915 GCA_035497095.1 Acetobacteraceae bacterium
GTGAAGTGGTTCAAGCTGCTGATGGCCAAAAAGCGGCCGGACACCACGTTCCTCGCCGAGCAATGGCCGGCGCAAGGCAAGATCGACGCCGGCGCCACGGTGGCGGCGCTGGAGGCGGCCAAGCCGGATAACATCTTCAACGTGACCTTCGGCGCCGACCTGACCAAGTTCGTGCGCGCCGGCAACACCCGCGGGCTGTTCGACAAGCGCGGCGTGGTGAGCATGCTGTCCGGCGAGCCGGAATACCTGAAGCCGCTGGGCGACGAGGCGCCGGTGGGCTGGATCGTGACCGGGTATCCGGTGGAGAGCGTGATCAACACCGCCGGCACGGATTTCATCGCGCACTACAAGGAGCGCTTCAAGGCGCTGCCGGAGATGGGCAGCGTGGTGGGACATGCGCTGATCACCTCGATCGTCGCCGGGATCGCCAAGACCGGGTCGGTGGACAGCGAGAAGATGGCCGATGGCTTCGCCGGCGTTGCGTTCGACACGCCGTTCGGGCGGGCGCTGTGGCGCAAGCAGGACCACCAGAGCACGCTCGGCACCTATGTCGGCAAGACGGCGGTGAAGGACGGCCAGGGGGTGATGGTGGACTGGCGCTACGTGGACGGCATCAATGCGCTGCCGAGCGACGCGGAGGTGGCGAAGCTGCGGCCTAAGGAATAGGGCGTTGCACCGCCGGTGGGGCGGAGACACCGGAGTCTCCAAAAAGAATAAAACGTTTTTTTGCTTCTTTTTGTTCACAAAAAGAAGTTCCTGCTTTCTGCTTTCCTGATGGATTTCGTCGTCGTCCAGGCGCTGACCGGCCTTGCCGGCGCCTCGTCGCTGTTCCTGGTGGCGGCCGGCCTGACGGTGATTTTCGGCGTCACCAGGGTGGTGAACTTCGCCCATGGCAGCCTGTACATGCTGGGGGCCTATATCGGCTGGTCGATATTGACGCTGTTGCCGCGCGGGCCGGGCTGGTTCGTGCTGGGGGTGGCCGCGGCGGCGCTGGCGGTGGCGGCGCTGGGTGCGGCGATGGAGATGGGGCTGCTGCGGCGGATCTATCGGGCGCCGGAGATGCTGCAGCTGCTGGCGACCTTCGGCGTGGTGCTGATGGTGCAGGATGCGGTGCTGTATGTCTGGGGACCGGACGATCTGACGCTGTCCCGCCCGCCCTGGATGCGCGGATATGTCGAGATTCTGGGCTCGCGGTTTCCCAGTTTCGACCTGGTGCTGATCGCCGTCGGGCCGCTGGTGCTGGCGGCGATGTGGCTGCTGCTGCACCGCACCAGGTTCGGCGTGCTGCTGCGCGCGGCGACCGAGGACCGCGACATGGTGGCGGCGCTGGGGGTGGAGCAGCGGCTGCTGTTCACGCTGGTGTTCGCGCTGGGGGCAGGGCTGGCGGGGTTGGGTGGGGCGCTGTCGCTGCCGGATGGCTCGGCGAACGCGCATATCGATCTCAGCGTGATCGTCGATGCGTTCGTGGTGGTGGTGGTGGGCGGCATGGGCAGCCTGCCGGGGGCGTTTCTGGCGGCGCTGCTGATCGGCGAGTTGCAGGCGTTCGGCATCGTGCTGGTGCCGAAGATCACGCTGGTGCTGATCTTCCTGGTGATGGCGGTGGTGCTGGTGGTGCGGCCGCAGGGGCTGCTGGGCCGGGCGCAGGCGGCGGCGCGGGGCGAGGCGGAGGCGCTGGCGCCGGTGCGGCCGGCGGGGAAGGCGCTGCGCTGGCTGGCGGCGGCGGTGCTGGTGGCGGCGGTGGCGGCGCCGCTGCTGGTCGGGCCGTATCTGCTGTCGGTGCTGCTGGAGATGGCGGTGGCGGTGCTGTTCGCGGCCAGCCTGCATTTCATGATGGGGCCGGGCGGCATGGTGAGCTTCGGGCATGCCGCCTGGTTCGGCGTCGGCGCCTATGCGGCCGGGCTGGCGAGCCATGCGCTGGCGGCGCCGATGAGCGTGGGGCTGCTGCTGGCGCCGGTTGCGGCCGGCGCCGCGGCGCTGGCGGTGGGCTGGTTCATCGTGCGGCTGTCCGGCGTGTATCTGGCGATGCTGACCCTGGCGTTCGCGCAGATCGCCTGGGCGGTGGCGTTCCAGTGGGATTGGCTGACCGGCGGCGATAACGGCATTCTCGGCGTGTGGCCGGCGCAATGGGCGGGCGAGGCGCGGGTGTATTACTGGCTGGCGCTGGTGCTGTGCGTCGCCGGCACCTGGCTGCTGCGCCGGGCGCTGTATGCGCCGTTCGGCTATGCGCTGCGGGCGACGCGGGATTCGCCGCTGCGGGCGGCGGCGATCGGGCTGGATGCCGGGCGGATCAGGCTGGCGGCGTTCGCCATCGCCGGTGCTGCGGCCGGGCTGTCGGGCGGCGTGTTCGCCTATGCCAAGGGCAGCGTGTTCCCGACCTATATCGCGGTCGGGCATTCGATCGACGTGCTGGTGGCGGTGCTGCTGGGCGGGGTGCAGACCATCGCCGGGCCGGTGGTCGGCGCGATCGCCTATACCGCGCTGTTCGACACGCTGCTCTCCAGCAGCTACTGGCGGTTCAAACTGGGCGCGTTCATCGTGCTGCTGGTGGTGTTCTTCCCGGCCGGAATCGCCGGGACAGTGCGGAGATATTGGGTGCGCGAGGCGTGAACGTGCTGGTGGTCGAGGGCCTGATGAAGAGCTTCGGCGGCGTGCGCGCCGTGGCCGGGGTGTCGCTGGGGGTGGCGGCCGGCGAGATGCTGGCGGTGATCGGGCCGAACGGGGCGGGCAAATCGACCTGCTTCAACATGCTGAACGGCCAGATCAAGCCGGATGCCGGCCGCGTGGTGCTGGCCGGGCGGGACATCACCGGCCTGCCGCCGCGCAAGGTGTGGCGGCTGGGGGTGGGGCGGACATTCCAGATCACCGCCACCTTCGCCTCGATGACGGTGCGCGAGAACGTGCAGACGGCGCTGCTGTCGCATCGGCGGAAGCTGTGGCAGTTCGGCAAGCCGGGGCGGCTGTACTGCATCGCCGAGGCGCAGGCGCTGCTGGAGCAGGTGGAGATGGGCGGCCAGGCGGACCGGCCGGCCGGGGTGCTGGCCTATGGCGACCTGAAGCGGCTGGAACTGGCGATGGCGCTGTCGAACGCGCCGAAGCTGCTGCTGATGGACGAGCCGACCGCCGGGATGGCGCGCGAGGAGCGGGCCGGGCTGATGCAACTGGCGCGGCGGCTGGCCAGCGCCCAGGGCATCGCGGTGCTGTTCACCGAGCACGACATGGATGTGGTGTTCCACGCCGCCGATCGGATTCTGGTGCTCGACCACGGCGAGGTGATCGCCGAGGGCGACGGCAAGACGATCCGCGCCGATGCCAGGGTACGGGCGGTGTATCTGGGCAGCGGCAGGGCGACCGGGGGCTATTGATGCCGCCGCCGATGTTGCAGGTGGACGGGCTGCACAGCTTCTACGGCCGGGCGCATATCCTGCACGGGGTATCGTTCAGCGTGGCGGCGGGGGCGGTGCTGGTGCTGCTGGGGCGCAATGGCGCCGGCAAGAGCACGGTGCTGAAATCGCTGATCGGGCTGGTGCGGCCGGCGCGCGGCGTGGTGCGGTTCGCGGGCGAGGACGTGGCCGGCTGGCCGCCGCAGCGTATCGCGCGGGCCGGGATGGGCTATGTGCCGGAGGAGCGGCGGATCTTCACCGATCTCACGGTGCTGGAGAACCTGGAGGTGGGGCGGCAGCCGGCGCGCGAGGGGCGGCCGGCCTGGACCGCGGAGGCGCTGTTCGCGCTGTTCCCCAATCTGGCGGAGCTGCGCCACCGCACCGGCGGGCGGATGAGCGGCGGCGAGCAGCAGATGCTGACCATCGCGCGCACGCTGATGGGCAACCCAAGTCTGCTGCTGCTGGACGAACCGAGCGAGGGGCTGGCGCCGGTGATCGTCGAGCAGATGGCCCGCGCCATCCTGGCACTGAAGGCGCAGGGGGTGACGGTGCTGCTGGCCG
Source organism: Acetobacteraceae bacterium (assembly GCA_035497095.1). Lineage (GTDB taxonomy): Bacteria > Pseudomonadota > Alphaproteobacteria > Acetobacterales > Acetobacteraceae > 70-18. The sequence continues at coordinate 3,942 of DATJEA010000029.1, forward strand.
AGCAGAACCGGCACTTCGCCGAGCGGGTGGCCGACGCTGCCGTGGTGATCGAGAGCGGGGCGGTGCTGTGGAGCGGGGCGATGGCGGCGCTGGACGATGGCGTGGCCGGGATCGCCTGATGCAGCCGGCCGCGACGCCGCTTGAGCCGATCGCCTGGACCGCCTGGCTGTTGCAGGCGACCCGGCTGGTGCGCAGCGTCTGGCAGGGCGCGCTGGTGGTGGATTTCGCGCTGTATCTGAAGGCGCTGGCGTGGAGCGCGGTGCAGATCAGCGTGGTGCTGTCCGCCGCCCTGCTGCTGGGCGCGATGCTGACCATGCTGCTGGGGCCGCTGTCGGATCGGTTCGGCCGGCGGCGGTTTCTGCTGGTGTATGACGCGGCGCAGGGGCTGGCGGCGCTGGTGGCGTGGTGGACGCCGGCCGCGCTGCCGCTGGCGATGGCCGCGGTGGTCGGCGGTTTCGGGCGCGGCGGCAACGGCGCGGCGGGGCCGTTCTCGCCGGTGGAACAGGCCTGGATGGCGCAATGCGTGCCGGCCTCCAGGCGGGGGATGTTCTACAGCCTGAACGCGGCGCTGGGCTTCTTCGGCATGGCGATCGGCGCGGTGCTGGCCGGGGCGCCGGGCTGGGCCTGGGGCGCGGCACCGCCGGCGGCGGCATACCGGCCGCTGTTCCTGCTGACCGCGGTGCTGTCGGCGGTGACTTTCGTGATGATCGCGGTGGCGCGCGACGACGAGGCCGGCCGCGGCAAGGTGGTGGAGGAGGACCCGCGGGAGCGGGTGCGCGAGAACGGGCTGGTGCGGCGGCTGGTGCTGGCCAATCTGCTGAACGGCGCCGGGCTGGGCTTGTCGGGGCCGCTGGTGACCTATTGGTTCGCGCTGAAATTCGACCACGGTCCGGCCTCGATCGGGGCGATGATGGCGGTGGGATTCGTGCTGGCCGGCGTCGCCTCGCTGCTGGCCGGCCGGCTGTCGCGGCGGGTGGGGGTGGTGCGGGCGGTGGTGCTGATGCGGCTGGTCGGGCTGGTGCTGCTGGTGGCGCTGCCGTTCGCCGGCAGTTTCATGTTGGCCAGCGTGCTGTATGTGGCGCGCGCGGTGATGAACCGGGGGACGACGGGCGCGCGCTCGGCGGTCAACATGGGGATCGTGCGGGCGAACCGGCGGGGCTTTTCCAGTGCGGCGAGCAATGTCGCGTTGCAGGTGCCGCGGGCGATTGGCCCGGTGTTCGCCGGCGCGCTGTTCCAGTCGGGCTTCCTGGCGGCGCCGTTCCTGGTGGCGGCGGTGTTCCAGGCCGGCTATGTCTGGGTCTACGACCGCAGTTTTCGCGGCGTGGAGTTGAAATAGCGGTGGCGGGGTTCGACGCCATCGTGATCGGCGCCGGCGCCGCCGGGCTGATGTGCGCGATCGCCGCCGGGCAGCGCGGCCGGCGGGTGCTGGTGCTGGAGCATGGCCGGCAGGCCGGCGCCAAGATTCTGATCTCCGGCGGCGGGCGCTGCAACTTCACCAATACCGGCACCGCGCCGGGCCGCTTCTTCTCGGCCAATCCGCATTTCGCCAAATCGGCGCTGGCCCGCTACACGCCGCGCGACTTCATCGCCCTGGTGGAGCGGCACGGCATCGCCTGGCACGAGAAGACGCTCGGCCAGTTGTTCTGCGATGGCTCGGCGCGCGCCATCGTCGCGATGCTGCTGGCCGAATGCGCCGCCGTGGGGGTGGAGATCCGCACCGGCTGCCGCGTCACCGGGCTCAGCCGCGCCGATGCCTTCCGGGTGGAGACCGATCAGGGCGCGTTCACCGCAGCGGCGCTGGTGCTGGCCAGCGGCGGGCTGTCGATCCCGAAAATGGGCGCCACCGGGTTCGCGCATGAGGTCGCCAGCCGCTTCGGGCTCGCGCTGGTGCCGCCGCTGCCCGGCCTGGTGCCGCTGACCTTTGCCGGTGACGAACTGGCACTGATGCAGCCGCTCAGCGGGCTGGCGCTGGAGGTATCGGCCAGTTGCGGTCGCACGAGTTTCCGCGAAGCGATGCTGTTCACCCATCGCGGCCTGTCCGGGCCGGCGATCCTGCAAATCTCCTCGGTCTGGCGCCAGGGCGAGGCGATCACGCTCGATTTGCTGCCCGGCCAGGACGCGCGCGCGCTGTTGCTGGCGCGCAAGCAGGCCCGCCCGAATGCCGAGTTGAAGACGGTGCTGGCCGAATTCCTGCCGCAGCGCCTCGCCAGCGCGCTCACCGAAGGCCGGCTGCCCAATGCGCCGATGGGCCGGTTGCGTGACCGCGAGCTCGCGGCGGTGGCGGAGAAGCTGGCGCGCTGGCGGCTCATTCCCGCCGGCAGCGAGGGTTACGCCAAGGCCGAGGTGACGCTGGGCGGCATCGACACCGCCGGCCTGTCCTCGCAGACCATGCAGGCGCGCGCGGTGCCCGGCCTGTTCGTGATCGGCGAGGCGGTCGATGTGACCGGCTGGCTGGGCGGCTATAACTTCCAGTGGGCCTGGGCCAGCGGGCAGGCGGCCGGGCAGGCGGTCTAGCCGCGCAACGCCCGCTCCCGCAGCAGGATGAACAGCCCGGCGGCGACGATGACCGTAGCCCCCACCAGCGTCGCCCCGGTGGGAATCTCGGCGAACGCCAGGTAGCCCAGGATGATCGCCCAGATGATCGAGGAATACTGGAACGGCGCCACCGCCGAGGCCGGCGCCAGTTGCAGGCCGCGATTGACGCACAGATAGGCGATCAGCGAGACCGCGCCGATCAACGCCATCTGCCCGATGGCGCTCGGCGTCGGCATCACCCAGCCAAGCCCCGAACTGGCGCCGGTAAACAGCGCCAGCGCCGCCACCTGGGAGGCCACCAGCAGCCGGTTCGGCGTGGCGCGCAACCGGCGCGTGGCGACCAGCGACGTGGCGTAGAGCAGGCTGCCGAACAGCGCCACCAGCGCATGCACACCGACGCTGCCAACACCGGCCACACCAACGCCGCCGCCGACATCCGGCCGCAGCGCCACCAGCACGCCGCCGAACGCCGCCAGCACCGCCAGCCAGCGCCGCCAGCCCACCTGCTCGCGCAGGAACAGCGCCGACAGCGCCACGGTGTAGATCGGCGCCGCCATATAGATGGTGGAAATGCCGGCCAGGGTCAGCGCGGTCAGCGCCCAGTAGTAGCAGCCGACCTCGATGCCCGAGCAGGCCATGCGCAGGGCATGCAGCCACGGTTTGCCGCCCCTGCGCATCGCCGCGATATCCTTGGTGCGGATGAACGGCGCCAGCAGCACCAGCGCGGTGAGCGCCCGCACGAACAGCATCTCGCCGGCCGGATAGGTCTCCACCAGGTGCTTGGCCAGCGCGTTGCAGCCGGAGAACAGCAGCACCCCCAGCACCGTCATGCCGATGCCGGCCAGGGTGTTGGGGGTCAGAACCTCGGCGATCGGCGCGATACGCGGCGCGGCGCGCGGAACAGGCAGGGACACGGCTCTCGGCTCCATCGCCGTCGGAGGCCGGACGGGCGCGCAGCAATCGTGCCAGCACCCCTACGATCGGGCAAGACGCCGCCGCGGCGATCGTCAGACTTGCTCCTGCCGGCCCGAATCGGCAAGCTGACCATTCTGGCGGGTGTTCGACCCGCCGGCAAAACGCTGCCGCCGCATCAGATGGCAGGCCGCCACAGGGAGGAACCAACCATGTCGACCAGCAGCCGCGCCGCGCCCACCCTTTCCCGCCGCGCCTTCGCCGCCGGCACCGCACTGGCCACCGGCGCGCTGGCCAGCGGCCTCGGCGGCAGTGCTGCCTGGGCGCAGAAGAGCGTCATCACCTTTGGCTCCACCAATGCCACATCCAGCCACTACGCATTGGCGGTGGCGATGTCGAAGGCGATCAAGCAGGAACTGCCGAACGCCAATGTCTCGATGATCGAGACCGGCGCCAGCGTCGACAATGTGCGCCGCATGACCAAGGGCGAGATCGATTTCGGGCTGGTGATGCTGGATACCATGGTGCAGGCGGAGACCGGCAGCGGCCCGTTCAAGAACCGCGCGGTGCCCGACATGGCGGTGCTCTACGCCTATGATTCGGTATCGCTGCAGATGGCGGTCCGCGTCGACAGCAAGGTGGAGCGCATCGCCGACCTGGCCGACAAGAAGTTCAGCGCCGGCATCCATGGCAGCGGCGCCGAGGTGCTGACGCATCAGATTTTCGACGTGCTGGGCGTGAAGCCGCGCTGGGTCGCCGGCTCGGTCTCCGACGCGGTGCAGGGCATCCAGAACCGCCAACTGGTCGGCTACTCGAAATACGGCGTCGGTGCCGGGCTCGACGCCACGATGCGCGAATTGCTGACCAGCAACCCGATGAAGTTCGTCAGCCTGTCGGGCGATGAGGTGAAGAAGCTGCAAGGCAAGGTGAAGGGCGTCGCCTTCGAGGAGTTGCCGGCCGGCACCATCCCCGGCGAGCCGGCCGCCACCGTGCCGGTGGTGCTGGCGACCTATTCGGCGCGCACCGGCACCATGGACGACGCCACCGCCTACGCGATCGCCAAGGCGATCTACGAGAACCGGCAGTTTCTCATCGAGGTGTTCCCGCATCTGAAGAATTTCGACTTCAAGGCGCAGTCGCTGAAGGTCGAGTCGCTGGGCGTGAAGCTGCATCCAGGCGCCAGGAAGTATTGGATGTCGCTCGCCTGAGGCGCCGATGGACCCACATGCAGTAACCGAGCAGCCGGCGCCGCCGGTTGCCCTGGCGCTGGCGGTGAAGCTGTGCTTTGCCGCCTACGCGCTGTTCCATCTCTACACCTCGATGTTCGGCACGCTGGAGCCGCTGATGCAGCGCGGCCTGTTCATCGGCGGCGGCATCGGCTTCGTGTTCTTCGTCTCCGCCCTCGGCCATTGGCGCAGCCGGCCCGGCGTGGCGCTGGTCGACCTCGGGCTCGGGCTGCTCGGCTGCTACGGCGGCCTGCATGTCGTGCTCAACGCCGACCGGCTGATGGACATCATGAACGACCTCACCTGGTTCGACATGATGATCGGCCTGATCGCGATGCTGATCTCGCTGGAGGCGGCGCGCCGCACCGTCGGCTGGTCGCTGCCGGTGATGGCGGTGATCTCGCTGATTTTCTATGTCTGGGGCAACCACTTCATCGGCGGCAACTGGCAGCCGCCGCGGGTCTCCTACGAGACGGTGGTGTCCACGCTGTACGCCTCCACCGGCGGATTGTTCGGCCTGCTCGCCGATATCGGCACCAGGGTGATCGCGGTCTACGTGGTGCTGGGCGCGATGCTGATGGCGGTCGGCGCCGGCGACGTGTTCATGCAGGCGGCGATGCTGGTCGCCGGGCGCACTTTCGGTGGTGCGGCCAAGGTCGCGGTGGTTACCTCGGCGCTGTTCGGCACCATCTCCGGCTCGGCGGTGGCCAACGTGATGTCGGTCGGCTCGATCACCATCCCGACCATGATCCGCGCCGGCTATACCCGCGCGTTCTCAGCCGGCATCGAGGCCACCGCATCGGCCGGCGGGCAGATCATGCCGCCGGTGATGGGCGCCGGCGCCTTCATCATGGCGGAATTGCTGAACATCCCGTACGCGACGGTGGCGCTGGCCGCCGCCATTCCGGCGCTGCTGTATTTCAGCGCGATCTATTTCAGCATCGACTGCTACGCGCGCGACAACGGGTTGCAGCCGCTGCCGGCGTCGCAGATTCCCTCCGCGCGACAGGTGTTTCTCACGCCGAGCGCATTGCCGGCGTTCGGGCCGCTGGTGCTGCTCGCCTGGCTGCTGTTCTCCGGTTACACGCCGAGCTTCGCCGGCGCCGCCGCGGCGATCGCGCTGGTGGTGATGGCGGCCTTCGCCCGGGTTGTCGGCTGGCTGGCCGGCGGCCGCCGCACCGGGCTGGCCGGTGAGCTGGGGATCGTGCTGCGCCAGCTCTGGGGCGGACTGGTGGAAGGCGGCCGCAGTGTGATCGTCATCGCCGCACTGCTGGCGGCCGCCTCGCTGCTGGTCGCGGTGCTGTCGGCGACCGGGCTTGGGGTCAAGTTCTCACAGTTGCTGCTCGGCTTCAGCGGCCAGCACCTGGTCGGCGTGCTGCTGATCTCGGCGCTGCTCTGCGTGCTGCTTGGCATGGACGTGCCGACCACCGCCTCCTACCTGCTGACCGCCTCGGTCACCGCGCCGGTGCTGTCCCGCCTCGGGCTGCCGCCGCTCACCGCGCATCTGTTCATCTTCTATTTCGCGATCCTGTCGGCGATCACGCCGCCGGTCTGCGCCTCGGTCTACGCCGCGGCGACGATTGCCGGCGAGAGCTTCTGGCTGGTCGCGCGCGAGGCGCTGCGGATCGCCGGCGCGGTGTTCCTGCTGCCGTTCATGATGGTCTACCGGCCGGAATTGCTGATGAACGGCGCGCTGCCGGCCATCATCTACAATGTCGCGGTGGCCTGGGCGATGGTGGTGGCGATCAGCGGCGCCTCCATCGGTCATTTATTGGGCGCGTTGGGCTGGCCGATGCGGCTGTACCTCTATGCCGCCGCAGGATTGCTGTTCTATCCGGCGGAGTGGGCGGATGCGGCCGGACTGGGCATGATCATGCTGTTCCTGGCCTGGCGGTGGCAGGCCCGCAGGCGGCTGGCGCTGTCTTAGCGTCAGGAGCCCAAGGCCGGCGCCTGGCAGGAGAACGCCATCGGAGGCGCGCAAAAAGCTGCTTCGCACCCCGCGTCAGGCCGATACGGCGGACCGCATCGGCCGGGACGAGGCAGGTGGCTCAGCCGTTGGCGACCTTGCGCAGCGGCTCGACCGCCGACTCGGCTTTCTTCGCCTCGGCGGCGGCTTCGCCCATGATGCCGCGCAGATCGCGCAGGAAGGCGGTGCCTTTCAACGTGCGCTGCACCAGCACGGAGCGACGGTCCATCGGGTCCACCTTGCGGCGGGCCAGGTCGAGTTCACCCAGACGATCGAGCGCACGGGTGATCGCGGGCTTCGAGACGTTCAGTTCGGCCGCCAGACCGCGCACGGTATGGGCGCCGTCCATCAGGTAGCAGGTGAGAAACACGCCGAGCTGACGGGCGGAGAGGTCCGGTCCGTCGCGGCGCACCAGCGCGACCACGGTGTCGCGCAGGATGCTTACCAGATGCTCGGTAGCGGAATTGGTTGCCATAGGCTGGTCCTTTCTTGTCCAGATGGTAGTCGCCGCGGTGCCGAAGGAGCGCCGCGGCGTCCGGCTAGGCGAGCAGGCTTTCCACGGCGGCGCAGACGGCTCGCATCGCCTGCGCTTCTCCTCCTTCAGGCCGGCCTGGGCGCGTGGAGTCGTTCCAGGCGTAGAGGTCCAGATGCACCCAGGGTGTGCCTGGGGCCAGGAAGCGGCGCATGAACAGCGCCGCCACCACCGCGCCCGCGAAGGGCCGGCTGGAGATGTTGTTGAGGTCGGCCACCGGGCTGTCGAGCCACTTGTCGTAGCCGTCCCACAGCGGCAGCCGCCATACCGGGTCACTGAGCGTGCGGCCGGCAGCGGCGATGGCGTCGGCCCAGCCGTCGTCGGTAGCAAACAGCGCCGGCAGGTCCGGCCCGGTGGCGACGCGGGCGGCGCCGGTCAGCGTGGCGCAGTTCAGCAGCAGGGCAGGGGCCTCGTCCGAGGCTTCGGCCAGCAGATCGCACAGCACCAGCCGGCCCTCGGCATCGGTGTTGCCGACTTCGACCGAGAGCCCGCGCCGGGTGCGGATGATGTCGCCCGGCCGCATCGCATGGCCGGAGACCGAGTTCTCCACGCAGCCGATACGCACGGCGAGGCGGATCGGCAGATCGGCTTCCATCAGGATGCGGGCGATACCGAGGATGGTGGCGGCACCCCCCATGTCCTTCTTCATGCGCAGCATGCCGGCGGGAGGCTTGAGATCATAGCCGCCAGTGTCGAAGCACACGCCCTTGCCGCACAGCGAGACCAGCGGCGCCGCGGCGTGCGCCCTGCTGCCCTGCCAGGTAAAGCCGGCGACCACCGGGCGGCGCAGCGAGCCATTGCCG
>DATJEA010000030.1:0-4708 GCA_035497095.1 Acetobacteraceae bacterium
GTCGAGGCGCTGGGGGACCTGTCGCCAGCCGGAGAGCGCAGATCCGCCGCACGCAAGCTGCCATGACGGGGAAAGGGGCTGATGGGCAGCCCTATCTCCGCACTTCCTCCTGATGCGCCTTCACCATCGCGGCCATGCTGGTGAAGCGAAAATCATGGCCCGCCTCCGGCGCCGGCGGTGTCGCGCCCCAGCCTTGCAGGTCGTGCCGCCGGTCGATCCAGGCGCCGGCCAGTCCGAATGCGCGGGCCGGCGCATGGTCGTGGAACAGGCTCTGCGCGGTGTGCAGGATGTCGGCGCGGCCAAACCCGAGCGCCGCGAGATGATCGAGCAGGTAGTGGAAATTCGCCGGATTCGGCTTGTAGCTGCCGATATCCTGCGCGGTGTAGACGGCGTCGAATTCCACTCCCAGCCGGCGGTTGCTGCCGGCGAAGCTGGCACGGTCGACATTCGGGAGAATCACCAGCTTGTAGTATTTCTTGAGGTATTGCAGCGCACTCTGGCTGTCGGCGAATGCCGGCCAGTCCGGCACCGAGGCGCCGAATGTGGCATCCTGCTCCGGCGTGGTCGGCGTGCCCCACTCGGCCGCCAGCCGGCGATGCACGACGGCAAGCAGTTCGGAGTAGAGCATGCCGGGCGTCTCGGCCTCCTGCGCCGCCTCGTGGCGGGCGAACGCCTCCAGCGCCGCATCGCGGCCCAACCCGCGCCCGCTTCGCGCCAACAGCGGTTGCAGCGCGGTGTGGATGCCGCTCTCCCAGTCGATCAGCGTGCCGTAGCAGTCGAAGGTCAGAACGTGGAAATCGGTGAGCTTCATGGTTGGTCTCCCTGGGGCGCGTGATGACGCGCGGTGTGCCGCCGAATGTGCCGCATACCGCACCGAAGTCGGCCGCGCGATGGCAGCTTCTGTCGTTCTGCCGCGCCCGCCCGGCAGAATCTGCGGTTCTGCGCGAACCGCTGGCTGGCAGCATGATTCATCGGGGAAACCCGGATTAGAATGCGCGGCGCACCACTTTGCCGAAGGCCGTCATGACCGAGACCGCACCCCGAGACCTGCTGCTGGTGAAATCCGGCGGCGCCGCCGCGCTGCCGGAATGGCAGCAGGGTTTCGCCAGCCTGTTGCCCGACCTCGACGTGCGCTGGTGGGATGACCCGACCGTGCCGCCCGAGGCGGTTACCTACGCGCTGGTCTGGGAGCCCGATGGGGGCCGGCTGGCCGGCTATCCCAATCTGCGGGTGATCTTCAGTTCCGGCGCCGGCGTCGATCACATCACCTGCGATCCCGCGCTGCCGCGGCATCTGCCGATCGTGCGCATGGCCAGCGCGCAGACCGCGCAGAGTGTCGCCGAATATGTCTGCTTCGCCGCCCTCGGCCTGCTGCGCGACCTGCCTCGCCTGCTCGCGGCGCGCGATGCCCGCCGCTGGGACATGTGGGAGGGCAGCCGCACCGCCGAGACCGTGCGGGTCGGCATTCTCGGCATGGGCAATATCGGCGCGCGCGCCGCGCGGATGCTGCGCGGCCTCGGCTTCCCGGTTGCCGGCTGGGCGCGCAGCGCCAAAGCGATGGACGGCATCGAGGTGGTTTGCGGCGATGCCGCGTTGCCCGGCTTCATGGCGCGCACCGATATCCTGATCGGCCTGCTGCCCGACACCGCCGCCACGCGCGGCCTGCTCGGTGCCGAACGCCTGGCCTGGCTGCCGCACGGCGCCGGGGTGATCAATGCCGGGCGCGGCTCGCTGGTGGTGATCGAGGACCTGATCGCAGCACTCGATCGCGGCCATCTCGCCGGTGCGGTGCTCGACGTGTTCGACCCCGAGCCGCTGCCGCCGGAGGCGCCGGCCTGGAGCCATCCGCGCATCCTGGTCACCTCGCACGTCGCCGGCTTCGCCACCCGCAGCGCCCGCGCCGCTTATGTCGCCGGGGTGATCGCCGGACTGGCGCGTGGGGAAACTCCTGAGCATCTCTACCAGCCCGCTCGCGGCTACTGATCAGAACGCGCCCGGCGACCAGATCGGCGGCAGGCTGCCCGGCTGCCGGGCCGATGCCGAAGCCGTGACCGCTGAAGCCGGCGGCGAGATACGGGCCGGGCAGGGCCGCGATCGGGCCGATCACCGGCACCGCATCCGGCGTCATGTCGATCCAGCCGGCCCAGGACTGCGCCGCCTGGACACCCGCCAGCGCCGGATAGGTGGCGCGAACTTTCGCCAGGGTCGCGGCGATCGCCGACCGGTCGGGGGCGGGATTGAGGATGCGGGTCCGCTCGAATGGCGAGGTCTGATCCAGCCGCCAATCCCCCAGCGCCTCGGGGCCTTGCAGGAACGACCGGCCGAGCCGCAGATGCAGCGATTTCCGCCGTTTTGTGAAGCTGGGCCAGAATTTGCGCGCGTAACGCAGCCCCTGCGGCGTGATGTCGAGTTGCGCCGCCGACGGCATCGAGACGGTGTAGCCGCCATCCAGCCGCCGGGCAGGCGAGCCAGACGTTCTTGGCGAAGTCGTAGCCCATCATGCCGCCGGTGGGGGGTCGGCTTGAGGCCCATCAGTCTGTCGGAATGGGCGTGAGTCCGGCGGGGGACAGTGGGATGCCGATGCCGGAGCCGTCGCGGATCATCGCCTGCATGTCCCAGTACATCAGGGTGCGCTGCTTGAGATCGAGTTCGGAGCGGGCGGCGGCCAGCAGGCTGTCGGATTTCGGGTCCTGCCACTTGGACTCGTTCCACGGCGCGTCGGACTCGAAGGACAGCGTCATCATGATGTCCGCACTCGGGCGCTGCGGCAGATGCGGGTTGTAGAAGCGGTTGGTGGGGTCGACCGGCTGATCGTTGCCGATGCCCGCATCGTTCTGGAAGATGGCGCGCTTCATCTGCTCGCGGTTCATCAGGTATTTCAGCGCCGCGACGAAGTCGGCATTGCCGGCGGGCGGGGTGGGGCGCGATCAGCGATCTGCGGGCGCTGAAGCCGGCATGGGTCGCGTTTTCCGATGACGGCGTGGTGTTGCCGGCGGCGATGAACGGCGAGGGCGGGGCGCTGGGCTGGATCACCGTGGTTTCGCGCGCGCTGCACGAGGGGACGCTGCTGCCGCTGGGTGGGCGACGGCTGCGGACCGGGCGGTATTATCATCTGGCGGCGGCGCGAGGCCGGCCGTTGCGCGAGGTGGTGGCGGCGACCCGCGACTGGATGATCGCGCAGATGCGGGACGATATGGCGCTGGTGGCACCGCTGCTGGAAGCGGGGTGAGTCGGGGGTATTGCGGCTCAGGGCAACTCCATCCGCGGGTCGAGCGCGTCACGCAGGCCGTCGCCGAGGAAGTTGAAGCTGGTCACTGCCAGCGTGATCATCACACCGGGAAAGATGGCGAGCCAGGGTGCGGTGTCGAAATACTGCTGGGCGTTGGTCAGCATGTTGCCCCAGCTCGGCGTTGGTGGCTGGATGCCATAGCCAAGGAAGCTGATATAGCTTTCCAGCAGGATCGCACGGGCGACGATCAGGGTCGCCGCGACGACGATTGCCGCGACCGCGTTGGGCAGCAGTTCGCGGAAGATGATCCAGCGGTCCGATGCCCCCATCACCTCGGCGGAGACGGCGAAATCGCGCTCACGCAGCGCCCGGATCTGGCCCTCGACGATCCGCGCCACCTCCATCCAGGAGGTCAGCGCGATGATCAGGGTGATCGTCCACAGCCCAGGTTCCACCAGGGCGGCCAAGGTCAGCAACAGGAAGATTGCCGGAAAGCACAGCATCGCGTCGACCATCCGCATCAGCACCGTGCCGGTCAGCCGGCCGTAATAGCCAGCCACCGCCCCGACCACGGTGCCGAGTGCGGTGGACAGCAGCATCGCCGCGAAGCCGACGGTCATTGATACACGCCCGGCCATCATGATCCGCGCCAGCATGTCGCGCCCGAGCTGGTCGGTGCCGAGCAGATGCACGCTGACGAACGGTGGTGCGAAGCGGTGCATGATGTCGATGTACAGGTCATCGAATGGCAGCAGCCACGGTCCGACCGCCGAATTGAGCGACAGCAGCACCAACATCGCCAGGCCGGCGAGCGCCAGCCGGTGATGCAGGAAGCGTCTCAGCGCCCGGCTGCCGGCCGGCGGCGCGATCTCGGCGGCAAGGGTTGCGGTGCTGCTCATTCGCCTCAGTCCAATCGGATGCGCGGATCGGCAACGGCATAGCAAAGATCGGCCAGCAGGTTGCCGACCAGCACCAGCAGCGCCGAACACATCAGGATGCCCATCACCGTCGGATAGTCGCGGTACGAGATCGAATCGAGAAACAGCCGCCCCATGCCCGGCCAGGTGAACACCGTCTCGGTGACCAGCGCACCACTCAGCAGGGTCGGCAGTTGCAGCCCGGCGATGGTGATCATCGGCAGCAATGCGTTGCGGATGGTATGGCGGGCCAGGATCACCCGTTCCGGCAACCCTTTGGCGCGCGCGGTACGCACGAAATCCTGGTTGATCACCTCCAGCATGGCGGCGCGCATGTAGCGGCTCCAGATCGCGATGGTGACCAGCGCCAGCACCAGGGATGGTGCGATCAGATGATGCAGATAGTCGAGCAGCGAGCCGTCACCGAGGGTGAACCGGCTGCCCGCCGGGAGCCAGCCGAGTTCGACCGGACCAAGCGCAAGGCAATCTACACCGCGATTCAGCAGCAGGTGCGCCACGACCTCGCGATCCTGCCGATATTCCAGTACGCCACCATCGAGGG
>DATJEA010000031.1:0-4475 GCA_035497095.1 Acetobacteraceae bacterium
GGGTCACCAGCTTGGCAGTGCAGCCGGGCGATCAGGTGGCGCGCGGCCAGGTGCTGGTGGTGCTGGAGGCGATGAAGATGGAGATCTCGCTCTCCGCCTCGCTGGATGGCACGGTTGCCGCGGTACGTTGCGCGGTCGGCGAGATGGTGGAGGAAGGCGTCGAACTGGTGGAAATCCAGCCGGCAGATGGCGCTTGAATAGGACATAAATACTGTCGTATATTACGCACGATACGGCGGCGACAGAACGTCCAACAATGGACCGGTGACATGAAGCACACGGCGGTTACCCTCGATGACAAATATGCGGCCGACAGCGACCGCTTCTATCTGACCGGCACCCAGGCGCTGGTGCGGCTGCCGATCTTGCAGCGCCAGCGCGACCTCGCCGCCGGGCGCAACACCGCCGGCTACATCACCGGCTATCGCGGCTCGCCGCTCGGCCAGGTGGATATGCAGCTATGGCACGCCGCCGAGCATCTGAAGCAGGCGCATATCCACTTCCAACCCGGCGTCAACGAGGAACTGGCCGCCACCGCGATCTGGGGCACCCAGCAGGTGCCGCTGCTGCGCGGCGCCAGGTATGATGGCGTGTTCGCCTATTGGTACGGCAAGGGGCCGGGGGTGGACCGCGCCGGCGACGTGCTGCGCCACGGCAACTATGCCGGCACCGCGGCCACCGGCGGCGTGCTGATCATGGCCGGCGACGACCATGCCTGCAAATCCTCCACCGTGCCGCATCAGAGCGAGCCGGCGCTGATCGCGGCCTCCATCCCGGTGCTGGTGCCGGCCGATGTGCGCGACCTGCTGGAACTCGGCCTGCATGGCTGGGCGATGTCGCGCTGGTCCGGCCGCTGGATCGGCTTCAAGACCGTCGCCGACGTGATCGACAGTTCGGCCAGCGTCGAATTCAACCTCGCCGATTTCCATGCGCTCGACCCGGAAGGCCCGCACCCGCAGGCCGGCTACCGGCTGCCCGATCCGCCGCTGGAGCAGGAGGCGCGGCTGTTCAATGTCGGCATCCCGGCGGCCCAGGCCTATGCCCGCGCCAACGGGCTGGATCGCATCGTGCTGAATCCGCAAGGCGCCCGGCTCGGCATCATCACCTTGGGCAAATCCTACCACGACACCAGCCAGGCGCTGGCCGATCTCGGCCTCGACGATCGGGCGCCGATCCGCCTGCTGAAGGTCGCACTGGCCTGGCCGCTCGACCCGCAGATCATCCGCCGCTTCGCCGAAGGTCTCGACGAGATCATCGTCGTCGAGGAGAAGGCGCCGGTGCTGGAGCAGCAGGTGCGCGACATCCTCTACGACAGCGCCAGCCGCCCGCCGGTGCTGGGCAAGCGCGACGCCGAGGGCCGGCTGTTCCTCAAATCCAACGGCGAGTTCTCCGCCGCCGAAATCGCCCTGGCGCTCGGTCCGCGCATCGCCCGGTTCGCCGACAGCGAGGGCTTGCAGGGCCACATGGCGTTCCTGCGCCGGCAGACCGAGACGGTGGCCAAGGCCGAGATCCTCGCCGTGCGGCGGCCGTATTTCTGCTCCGGCTGCCCGCACAATACGTCCACCAAGGTGATCGACGGCAGCCGCGCGCTGGCCGGCATCGGCTGCCACACGCTGGCGCTGTGGATGGACCGAAGCACCGAGACGTTCAGCCAGATGGGCGGCGAAGGGGCGCAATGGTTCGGCCAGGCGCCGTTCACCGAGGAGAACCATGTGTTCGCCAATATCGGCGACGGCACCTACTACCATTCCGGCATCATGGCGATCCGCGCCGCGGTCGCCAGCGGCGTCAACATCACCTACAAGCTGCTGTTCAACGACGCGGTGGCGATGACCGGCGGCCAGCCGGTGGACGGCCCGCTCAGCGTGCCGCAGATCACCCGCCAGGTGGCGGCCGAGGGCGTCACCCGGATTGCCATCGTCACCGACGAGCCGGAGAAATATGACGGCGTCACCGATCTGGCGCCGGGCGTGGTGGTGCATCACCGCCGCGACATGCAGACCGTGGAGGCCAGCCTGCGCGACACCGCCGGCACCACCGTGCTGGTCTACGACCAGACCTGCGCCAGCGAGAAGCGCCGCCGCCGCAAGCGCGGCACCTTCCCCAACCCAGCCAAGCGCGTCTACATCAACAAGGCGGTCTGCGAGGGCTGCGGCGACTGCTCGCGCACCTCGAACTGCCTGTCGGTGCAGCCGGTGGATACCGAATTCGGCACCAAGCGGCAGATCGACCAGTCCTCCTGCAACAAGGACTTCTCCTGCGTCGAGGGCTTCTGCCCCAGCTTCGTCACCATCCACGGCGCCGAGCCGAAAAAGCGCGCCCGCGTCACGCCGGAAACCGACGGGCTGCCGGAGCCGGTGCTGCCCGATCTGGCCCAGCCGTGGAACATCCTGACCACCGGTATCGGCGGCACCGGCATCGTCACCATCGGCGCGCTGCTCGGCATGGCCGCCCATCTCGACGGCCGGCATGTCACCGTGCTGGACCAGATGGGCATGGCGCAGAAGGGCGGCAGCGTGACCAGCCATATCCGGCTATCCGCCGACGCGGCCGGACTGCATGGCCTGAAGATCGGCGAGGGCGACGCCGACCTGCTGCTGGCCTGCGACATGGTGGTCGCCGCCGGCAAGGAAGCGCTGGCGGCTTTGCGGCCCGGCGTCAGCCATGCGGTGCTGAACACCCATGAGAGCCCGACCGGCGACTTCGTGATGCACACCGAGCGGCTGCCCGGCGCCAGCCTGCGCCGCCGCATCACCGAGGCGGTTGGGCCTGAGGCGACCGACACGTTGGACGCCACAAGGATCGCCACCGCGCTGCTCGGCGACAGCATCGCCACCAACATGTTCATGCTCGGCTACGCCTGGCAGAAGGGGCTGGTGCCGCTCACCGGCGCCAGCCTGCTGCGCGCCATCGAGTTGAACGGCACCGCAGTGGAGGCCAACAAGGCGGCGTTCGCCTGGGGTCGCGCCGCCGCCGTCGATCTGGCCCGAGTGACCGCCGCCGCCGGCATTACGCCCGAGGTTATCGAGCCGCCGACCCTGGAGCAGATCATCCAGACCCGCGTGGTTCACCTCACCGCCTATCAGAACCGCCGCTACGCACGGCGCTACCGGGCGCTGGTGGATCGAGTCGCGGCGATCGAGGGGCCGATGTTCTCCGGCTCCACCGCACTCACCGAGGCGGTGGCGCGCGGCTACCACAAGCTGCTGGCCTACAAGGACGAATACGAGGTCGCGCGGCTCTACACCACAAAGGAGTTCCGCGCCTCGCTCGCCGAGCAGTTCGAAACGCCGAAGCGCATCGAGTTCCATCTGGCGCCGCCGCTGCTGGCCAAACGTGACAAGCGCACCGGCCACCTGATCAAGCGCAGCTACGGCCCGTGGATGCTGCACGCGTTCCGCGTCCTGGCGCCGTTCAAGCGCCTGCGCGGCACCCGGCTGGACCCGTTCGGCCGCACCGAGGAACGCCAGACCGAGCGCCGGCTGATCGGCGAATACGAGGCGCTGGTGGAGGAGATCATCCAGCACCTGACCGCGCAGAACCTCGCCACGGCGGTCGCGCTGGCCAGCCTGCCGGAGCGGATCAAGGGCTTCGGGCACGTGAAAGACAAGGCAATCCGCGAGACCGCCGCGGCGCAGGCCAAGCTGCTCGACCGGCTGCGCCAGCCCGCCCTGGCGGTGGCCGCGGAATAGCGGCATCATCGGGTCTCAGGCGGTAGGGTAAGGCAGGCGATGCGAGCGATCTACGTGATGATCAAGTGCGAGATGGGCAAATCCTATCAGGTGGCGCAACTCGCGGTGGACAGCATCGAGGAGTTGTCGGAGTTGCATTCCACCTCCGGCCAGTACGACCTGCTGGGCAAGTTCTATCTGGAGCCGGCGCAGGATACCGGACTGTTCGTTACCGAGAAGGTGCAGACCCTGCCGGGGGTGAAGGACACCTACACGCTGATCACCTTCAACGCCTTCGCCGGCGGCTGAGCCGGGCCGGAAGCCGGCATCAGCCGCCGATTGCCCGCGCCATTTCCACGTCGTCGCGGAACTGGCCGGCGATGTTGGCGACGCAACCCGCCACCAGCGGCGCCATGCTGGCCGGGCCGGGTGTGGTATAGGCGACGTCCTGGCAGCGCGCCACGTAGCTGTGCGACAGCGTGAGCCCGGCGCGCCGGGCGGTAACGGCCGCCCCGATATCGACCTCCAGCGCCCAGTACAGCCCGGCCTTGCTGGCCTTCACGGTGAAGCGCTGCACGGCGCCGGTGAGCGTCACCGGCGCGCCCTCGGCCGCGATCTGCTCGCCGGCGGCGCGCAACTCGGCGGTCACCGCCTGACGCAGCACCCGGCCGGGGCTGGGCGTCACCGCGAAACGCGCGACGATATCGACATCGGTGGACGGCCCGCCGCTGCCGGGTAGCGTGGCCGGCAGCTCGGCGAACGGCGCCACCGCGACGATCGCCCGCGCCGCGCGGGACAGCGGCG
>DATJEA010000032.1:0-3890 GCA_035497095.1 Acetobacteraceae bacterium
GGCGGTGAAGCCGGGCGCCCCGCTGGTGCATGACGAAGCCGCCGGCAACCAGTGCTATGATTGGCAACTCGGCGACAAGGAGGGGCAGGAGGCGGCGTTTGCCAGCGCCGACCGGATCATCACCCTCGACCTGGTCAATCAGCGCTTGATTCCCAATGCGATGGAGCCGCGTTGCGCGCTCGGTGACTACGACGCATCGAGCGGTGACTACACGCTCTACACCACCAGCCAGAACCCGCATGTCACCCGCTTGCTGATGGGCGCCTTCGTGCTCAACATTCCGGAGCACCGGCTGCGCGTGGTGGCGCCGGATGTCGGCGGCGGTTTCGGCAGCAAGATCAACCACTATCCCGAGGAGGCGCTGGTCACCTGGGCGGCCGGCCAGGTCAAGCGGCCGGTCAAATGGACCGCCGAGCGCACCGAAAGCTTCATGTCCGACACGCATGGCCGCGACCATGTCACCACCGCGCAGATGGCGATCGACAAGGACGGCAATTTCCTGGCGCTGAAGGTCAGCACGGTGTGCAATCTGGGCGCCTATCTGGCGACCTTCGGCCCGGCAGTGCCCACCTATCTGTATGGCACGCTGCTGGCCGGGGTCTACAAAACGCCGGTGGTCTACGTGGAGGTGAAGGCGGTGTTCACCAACACGGTTCCGGTCGATGCCTATCGCGGCGCCGGCCGGCCGGAGGCGACCTATCTGCTGGAACGCATGGTGGATACCATCTGCCACGATACCGGGTTCGACCCGGCCAAGATCCGCCGGCAGAACTTCATCCCTCGCGAGGCCTTCCCGTATCAGACCCCGGTCGCCCTGCTGTACGACAGCGGTGACTATTTCGCCACCCAGGAGGCGGCGATGAAGGCGGCCGACTGGGCCGGCTTCCCGTCGCGCCGCGCCGCCGCCCGCGCGGTCGGCAAGCTGCGCGGCATCGGCATGTCCACCTATCTGGAGGCCTGTGGCCTCGCCCCCTCCAAGCTGGTCGGCTCGCTCGGCGCCCGTGCCGGATTGTACGAAGTGGCCAATGTGCGGGTGCACCCCACCGGCAGCGTCACGGTGTTCACCGGCACCCACAGCCACGGCCAGGGCCACGAGACCACGATGGCGCAACTGGTCACCGAGCAGCTTGGCGTGCCGTTCGACAAGGTGGACGTGGTGCACGGCGATACCTCAAAAATCCCGTTCGGCATGGGCACCTATGGCAGCCGGTCTCTGGCGGTCGGCGGATCGGCGATGGTCAAGGCGATGGACAAGATCATCGCCAAGGGCAAGAAGATCGCCGCCCATCTGCTGGAAGCCTCGGTCGACGATATCGAGTTCAAGAACGGCAACTTCACCGTCACCGGCACCGACAAGGTGAAGACCTTCGCCGAGATCGCCTTGACCGCCTACGTGCCGCATAACTACCCGATCGAGGAAATCGAACCGGGCCTCGACGAGACCGCATTCTATGACCCGGCCAATTTCACCTTCCCCGGCGGCTGCCATATCTGCGAGGTAGAGGTCGACATCGACACCGGCGTCACCCGGATCGTCCAGTTCGTCGCGGTGGACGATTTCGGCCGGGTGGTGAACCCGATGATCGTCGAGGGCCAGGTGCAGGGCGGCGTCGCGCAAGGGATCGGCCAGGCACTGCTGGAACGCGCGGTGTATGACGCCAACGGCCAACTGCTGTCCGGCTCGCTGATGGACTACACCATGCCCAGGGCCGATGACCTGCCCGACTTCACGACCGCCACCCATAACACCATGTGCACACACAACCCGCTGGGCTCGAAGGGCTGCGGCGAGGCGGGCACCATCGGCTCGACGCCGGCGGTGATCAACGCGGTGGTGAATGCCCTGAAGGACTATGGCGTGCGTCATATTGACATGCCGGCCACGGCGCAGAAGCTGTGGTCGATCATCCAATCCGGCCAACGCGCGGCCGCCGAATAAGCGAGGAATACGCAGATGTACGAGTTCGCCTACAGCAAACCCACCAGCCTCGCAGACGCCGTTGCCGTGCTGACCGCCGACGGAGACGCCAAGGCGCTGGCCGGCGGCCAGACCTTCATCCCGGTGCTCAAGCAGCGGCTGAACCAGCCGAGCAAGGTGGTCGATCTGGCCAAGCTCGGCCTGTCCGGCATCACCGTTTCCGGTTCCACGGTGACCATCGGCGCGATGACCACGCATGCCGCCGTGGCGGCCTCGGCCGAGGTGCAGAAGGTGATCCCGGCGCTGGCCGCGCTGGCCGGCGGCATCGGCGACAGCCAGGTGCGCAACCGCGGCACCATCGGCGGCAGCCTGGCCAATAACGACCCATCGGCCTGCTATCCTTCTGCGGTGCTGGCGCTGGCCGCCACCATCAAGACCAACAAGCGCGAGATCGCCGCCGATGACTATTTCCAGGGCATGTTCAGCACCGCGCTGGAACAGGGCGAACTGATCACCGCGGTGAGCTTCGTGGCGCCGGAGCGGGCCGCCTATATCAAGTTCAAGAATCCGGCGTCGCGCTATGCGATGGTCGGCGTGTTCGTTGCCAAGGGACCGAAGGGTGTGCGCGTCGCGGTCACCGGCGCCGGCCAGGGCGGCGTATTCCGCCATACCGCGGCCGAAACCGCGCTCGCCGGCAACTGGTCGCCGGCGGCGCTGGATGGGGTCAGCATTTCCGCTGACGGCCTGAACAGCGACATTCATGCCAGCGCCGAATATCGCGCCCATCTGGTCGGCGTGATCACCCGGCGCGCGGTCGCCGCCAGCTAGAGCGGGGCGCCTGCGCCAACACCCGGCGGATGGCGGTCCCTGACCTGGGCCGCCGCCGGGAAGGGTGGTGGCCCGCGTCATTGTTATACGAAATAAGTTGACATCATCTTATCTACCGGGAATCCTCCGCCACTCACAGGGGAGCCCCGTCCATGCCCGCCCGTGTCCTGGTCCTGCTCGGCACCCGCAAGGGCGCCTTCATCCTGCAAAGCGACGCCGCACGCACCGATTGGGCGCTGCGCGGCCCGTTCTGCGACACCTGGCCGATCAACCACGTCATCGCCGACTCCGACAGCGCGACGATCTACGCCGCCGGCGGCAATGAATGGTTCGGCCCGGCGGTGTGGAAATCCACCGACCTCGGCGCCACCTGGACCCATTCCAGCGAGGGCATGAACTACGGCGAGGGTGAACCCGGCATCCTCGCCGCCTGGAGCCTGTGCCGCGCCAACGATCGCCTCTATGCCGGCGCCCAGCCCGCCGGCCTGTTCGAAAGCCGCGATGACGGCGCCACCTGGACCCACGTCGCCGGCCTGCGCCGGCACGCGAGTTGCAAGGACTGGCAACCGGGGGCAGGGGGGTTGATCCTGCACGCCATCGTGCCGCACCCGGACGACCCGGACCAGATGTGGATCGCGATCTCGGCCGCCGGCGTGTTCCACACCGAAGATGGCGGCGCCACCTGGCAGCCGCGCAACAGCGGGGTGCGCTGCGACTATCTGCCCGAGGGCCAGCGCTACCCGGAATTCGGCCAATGCGTGCACGGTCTCGCCATGGCCGCCGGCCGACCGAACCGCCTCTACCAGCAGAACCATTGCGGCATGTACCGCTCCGACGACGGCGGCCGGAACTGGCAGAGCATCGAGGCCGGCCTGCCCTCGACCTTCGGCTTCCCCGCCGTCGCCCACCCGCGCGACCCGGACACCCTGTTCCTGCTGCCGCTCAACGGCGACGGCAGCGGCCGCTACGTGCCGGACGCCAGGGCCGCCGTCTGGCGCACCCGCAACGCCGGCGCCGGCTGGCAGGACCTGCGCCGCGGCCTGCCGCAGCAGGACGCTTATTTCGGCGTGCTGCGGCAGGCGATGGCGGCCGACCCGATGGACAGTGTCGGCCTCTACGCCGGCACCAACACCGGCACCCTGTT
>DATJEA010000033.1:0-2469 GCA_035497095.1 Acetobacteraceae bacterium
GTTTCGCGGCATTATCTCGCACAACAAGACTTGCGCGAGGTTCGGCTTCCACAAAACGCGTTGTGGGAAGATTTCGGCTGAATCCGCGCCACAACGCCGCCCGCGCCTACTTCCGCTGCAACGCCGCCTGCGCCGCTGCCAGGCGTGCCACCGGCACCCGGTACGGCGAGCAGGACACGTAATCCAGCCCCACCTGTTCGCAGAACGCGATCGAGGCCGGGTCGCCGCCGTGTTCGCCGCAGATGCCGAGTTTCAGGCCCGGCTTGGTGCGCCGCCCGCCTTCCACCGCCATCCGCACCATGGCGCCGACGCCCTCCACGTCCAGCGACACGAACGGGTCCTTGCCCAGCACGCCCTGCTCCACGTAGGACGGCAGGAACTTGCCGGCGTCGTCGCGCGACAGGCCGAACACGGTCTGGGTCAGGTCGTTGGTGCCGAAGCTGAAGAAATCCGCCCGCTCGGCGATCTGGTCCGCCAGGATGCAGGCGCGCGGCAACTCGATCATCGTGCCGACCGAGTAGTCCAGCGTGGTGCCGCTCTCCTCGAACACCGCTTTGGCGATTTTTTCCACCTGCGCGCGGGTGATCTCCAACTCGCGGGTGGTGCCGACCAGCGGGATCATCACCTCCGGCACCGGCGCGCGGCCGGTCTCCTTGGCGATGGCGATGGCGCCCTCGAAGATGGCGCGGGCCTGCATTTCGTAGATTTCCGGATAGCTGACCCCCAGCCGGCAGCCGCGATGGCCGAGCATCGGGTTGGCCTCGGCCAGTTCCGCGCCACGCCGGCGGATCGCCGCGATATCGGTGCCGAGCGACTCCGCCACCTCCTCCATCTCGCTGTCGGAATGCGGCAGGAACTCATGCAGCGGCGGGTCGAGCAGCCTGATCGTCACCGGCAGCCCGGCCATGATGCGGAACAGGTCGGTGAAGTCTTGCCGCTGGAACGGCAGCAGCCTGGCCAGCGCGGTGCGGCGGCCCTGCTCGTCGGACGCCATGATCATCTGCCGCACCGCGAGAATCCGCTCGGGGTCGAAGAACATATGCTCGGTGCGGCACAGCCCGATGCCCTCGGCGCCGAATTTCAGCGCCGTCTCGGCGTCGAGCGGGGTCTCGGCGTTGGTGCGCACCTTCATGCGCCGCGCGGCGTCGGCCCAGCCCATCAGGGTGGCGAAGTCGTCGCTCATCAGCGGCTCGATCATCGCCACCGACCCCTTGAACACCTCGCCGGTGCTGCCGTCGAGCGTGATGATGTCGCCGGCCTGCAAGGTCTGGCCGGAGGCGGTGAGCGTCTGCGCGCCGTAATCCACCGTGACGCCGCCGGCGCCGGCCACGCAAGGCCGCCCCATGCCGCGCGCCACCACGGCGGCGTGGCTGGTCATGCCGCCGCGGGTGGTCAGGATGCCCTTTGCCGCGTGCATGCCGTGGATATCTTCCGGGCTGGTTTCGATCCGCACCAGGATCACCGCCTCGCCCTTGCCGGCGCGCATCTCGGCCTCGTCGGCGTTGAACACCATGGCGCCGCTGGCCGCACCCGGGCTTGCCGGCAGGCCCTTGGACAGCAGCACCCGCTTGGCCTTGGGATCCAGCGTGGGGTGCAGCAACTGGTCCAGCGAGGCCGGGTTGACCCGCAGGATCGCCTGGTTGTGGTCGATCAGCCCTTCATTGGCCATGTCGACCGCCATCCGCAGGCTGGCCTGCGCGGTGCGCTTGCCGGTGCGGGTTTGCAGCATGTACAGCTTCTTGCGCTGCACGGTGAATTCGATGTCCTGCATGTCCTTGTAATGCGCCTCCAGCGTGGCGCGGACGCGGAGCAGCTCGGCGTAGGCGATCGGCATCGCCTTTTCCATCGGCACCTCGTCCGGCCTGGCGCGGGCGGCTGCCATCGGCTGCGGCGTGCGGATGCCGGCCACCACGTCCTCGCCCTGGGCGTTGACCAGGTATTCGCCGTAGAACACGTTCTCGCCGGTCGACGGGTCGCGGGTGAAGCACACGCCGGTGGCGCAGTCCTCGCCCATGTTGCCGAACACCATCACCTGCACGTTGACCGCGGTGCCCCAGCTGGCCGGGATGTCGTGCAGCCGGCGATAGGTGTTGGCGCGCGGGTTCATCCAACTGCCGAACACCGCACCGATGGCGCCCCATAGCTGCGCCTCGGGGTCGAGCGGGAACGGCTTGCCGATCTCCTTGGCAACCATCTCCTTGTAGCTTTCGACGGCAACCTTCCAGTCCTCGGCGGTGAGTGCGGTATCCTCCATCACGTCGCGGTCGAGCTTGAGCTGCTCGATGATCTCCTCGAAGCGGTGATGCTCGACGCCGAGCACCACCGAGCCGTACATCTGGATGAACCGGCGATACGAATCCCAGGCGAACCGCGCGTCGCCGGAAGCGGCTTCGAGCCCGGCCACCGTCTCGTCGTTCAGCCCGAGATTGAGCACGGTGTCCATCATGCCGGGCATCGAGGCGCGCGCGC
>DATJEA010000034.1:0-21846 GCA_035497095.1 Acetobacteraceae bacterium
CTCAGCGTCGCATCGGTCACCCGCTTGCCCAGCGGATCGCTGACCGTCGCCACCAGCCCCACCTTGGTCACGCCGCTGCCGGCCGCCCCCAGGCTCGCCCCATCCAACTTCAGATGCACCGCATCGCCGTCCAGCACCGCCTCCGCCGACAGGCTGCCAGCCAGCCTGCCGCCCATCAGCCGGTCGAGATCGGAGAGCTTGCCCATCGCCACCGCCACCCGCCCCTGCGGCAGGCTCGCCCCCGCCGCCAAGGTCAGCGCCCCCTCGACATGCAAGCTCTTCCAGTCCGCCTTGGCGATATCCAGATGCAGCGTCCCCGCCGCATCCCGCGCCGCCGTCGCCAGCAGGCTCAGCGGCGAGCCATCCAGCGCCCCATCCGCCTCGATCCTCCCGCTCGGCTTGCCAGGCAGCCCGCTCGCCGCCAGCGTCGCATGCACCGGGCTCGATTGCTGCCCCGCCACCGCCAACGTGCCATCCAGCTTCGCCGTCGCCGCCAGATCATCGGTCGCGCCGGAAACCCGCCCCGCCGCATTCAGCGACCCGCCCACCTGCGGCGTCAGCATCGCCACATCCGGCAGCCCCAGCGTCCAATCCAGCCCGACCTTGCCATCGGCCATCCCGCCCTTGGCCGTCACATGCAGCCTGGCCCCGTCCAGCGTCAGCTTCGACAGCACGAAATCCGCCCCGCTGCGGCTCGCCTGCACCACCAGCCGCCCATCCGCGCCGATCAGCCCCGGCACCGGCGCCACCCCCCCGGTCAGCGCCAGCTTCGCCGTCACATCCACCGCCATCTCCGGCGCCAGCACCACCTTGGCCTGCACCGACACCCCGCCGCGCACATCCTGCCCGCCCAGCGCCGCGAACGGCGCCACCTCCGGCACCTCCAGCGCGATCTCCGACGTCCCCGCCGGCACCAGCGTGCCATGCGCGTGCAGCCTTGGATGATCCAGCGTAAAGTCGATCCGTTTGCCGTCCATCGTGGTATCCGCCTGCAACCGCAGCGGTGCGGCGGCGAACAGCCCGCCCACCCCCGGCGCCTGCAACCCGTCCGCCTGCGCATCCACGCTCAGCCTGCCCTCTCTCGCCACCACATCGGCGGCCAAGGCGCTCAGCCCGACCCCGAACGCCGCCAGCCTGCCGATCCTGAGCTTCGCCGTCGCCACCGGCGCCGCCAGCGTGCCCCGCACATGCCCGGCAATATCGATCGACCCCCAAGACAGATCCGGCCGCGGCCGCATCGCCGGCGCCGTCGCCGACACCTCCAGATCCGCCGCCTGCCCGACCAGATCGAGCGTCCCTTTCGCCGCCACCTTCATCGGCCCGGCCGACAGCCCGGCATCCAGCACCGCCTCGCTCCACGGCCCGTCAAGCTTGGCATCCAGCGCCAGCGCATCCCCCGCCGGCACCAGGTCCGGCAGCCCGGCCAGCGCCGCCGCCAGCCCCTGCGCCGGCTCGCTGGCCACCACATCCAGCTTCACCCCGGCCGCATCGGCCCGCCCGCTCACCCTATAGCTGCCCGGCGCATCCAGCCGCGCGATCTCCAGCGCCCCCTCGCCCCGCTCCAGACTCTCCAGCCGCAGCCGCCCATCCACCGACAGCACCGCCGCATGCCCGGCCACCGCCGCGCCCAGTTCCAGCCGCGCCACCCGTAGCGACCCGATATCCACGCTCACCGGCAGCCCCGACGACCCCGAAGATTGCGTCGTCTCCGTCGCCACCGGCAACCGAGCCACCGCGACCCTCCCCGCCGTCAGCCGCTCGATCTCCGCCGCCCGATGCAGCAGCCGCAGCGGCGCCCAGTCGAGCACCACATCATCAGCCTCCAGCCAGACCCCCCTGGCATCGGCCAGCTTCACACTGGCCACCCGCAACGCATCCGGAAACCGGCCCGACAGCCCGACAACCTGCACCTGGCCGCCGCTCAGCCCACCAACCATCCCGGCCGCCCAGCGCTGCCCGACCGCGGTGTTCAGCACGATGAACGGCGCCGCGATCACCAGCGCAATCAGCAACAACAGCGCCAGAACCATGCGGCGCCAGGTGAAAAGGCCAGTCATGGGAAGGAGCTCTTTTTTTGCAAAAAAAGAACCAAAAAAACCATTCGCCTTGCACCATGCCGGGGGTGGAGAGTGCGGAGTCTCCATCCCCGGCATGGTGCAAGGCGAATAAAAGCTTCTTTTTGTTCACAAAAAGAAGTGCTTGCTTCCTTCCACCTCAAAACGCCTGCCCCAGCCCGATATACAGCACGAACGCGTCGGCCTTCTTCTCGCGGGTCAGCGGCACCGCCACGTCCACTCGCACCGGCCCGATGCTGGTGTAGTAGCGCACCCCGGCGCCCGCCCCGACTTTCAGCCCGCCGCTGAACGGGACGCCGTCACCGTTGATCTGCCCGGCGTCCAGGAATGCCGCCGCGCCCCAGCTTGTGCCGATCCGCTGGCGGAACTCCACCGAGCCGACATCGATCGCGTCACCGCCAATCGGCCGGCCGGAAGCGAAGCGTCCGCCCAGCGACTGGTAGCGGAAGCCGCGGATGGTGCTGCTGCCGCCGGCGTAGAACCGCTGATCCGGCGGGATGCCGAACACGCCCGCGCCCTGCACCGCGCCTACCAGCGCCCGCAGCGCCAGCACCGAGCGGCCCTTGGTGTTGAAGTCGAGATAGGTGGAGCCGGATGCCTGGCTGATCAGGAACGTGCTGCTGGTGCCGTTGCCCAGGCTGAAGGTCGGCGTCAGCGACACGCTGGCCCGGCTGCCGCTGGTCGGGTCCAGCACGCTGGTGGTGCTGTCATAGACCAGCTTCAGCGGCACTTGCGCCAGCCGATAGGTGTCGCGCATGCCCTCCTGGCTGACTTCCTCGACCATCCCGGTAAGCCCGACGCTGGCGGTCAGATGCGGGTCGAGCTTGCGCGCCAGCACCGCGCCACCGAGCAGCCCGGTGCGATCATAGGCGTCCAGATATTCGCGCAACGCCAGGATGTTGAAGGTCAGCGACTGGTCGCGGCGATGCCAGTCCGGCAGCACCAGCGTGGCGCCGAGATTATAGCCGGGCTGCCGGTTGGCGCTGCCGCCCAACTGGGTCACCGCGCCGCTGATGGTCAGCTTCTCGGCATTGCCGAACAGGTTGCGATGCGTCCAGCCGGCGTTCAGGCTGCCGCCCTCGTCGGTGGAGAAGCTGGCGCCGAGGTTCACGGTGCGCAGCTTGCGCTCCTTCACCACCACCGCAACCGGCAGCCGGCCGCTGGCATCGAGCTTGCTCGCCGGCTCCACCCTGATGGTGGTGAACAGCCCGGTCGCCGCCAGGTCGCCGCGCGCGCGGGCGATCACCGCCGGGCTGTAGCGCTCGCCGGCATGCAGGTTCATCCGCCGCCGCAGGTAGCTTTCGTTCAGGCGGGCGAGGCCGGAGACGCTGATCGGCCCCAGATCCACCTGCGGCCCGGCATGCACGGCAAAACTGACATCCAACACCTTGGCCGCCGGGTCCAGCGTGGCGATCGGCGAATCGACCTTGGCCAGCGCGTGGCCGCTGTCGCGCAGTGCGGTCAGCACCCGTGCGCCTGCCGCCAGCACCTCGCTGGCCACCGCCGGCGCCCCCGGCTCCAACCCGAGCTTCGCCTCCAATTCCCGCTTTGCTTGCGGATCGGACGGCACGTCGCCGGTGAGGTCGATATGGCGCAGATGGAACAGCGGCCCCGGCGTCACGGCAATCTTCACCGCCACCGTGCCGGTGGTATCGTCCAGCGTGGTCAACAGGGTGGGGTCATCGAGCGGCCGGCCGGCGATGCTCACATCCACCTGGGCGGCGTAATAACCCAGCCCGTGCAGCACCTTCTGCAGCCGCTCCACGTCGCCGCGCGCCCGCGCCAGCAGCGGAAACGGCCCAACCGGCGCCGACTCGCGCAGCGACACCAGCGAGGATGCGTCGGTCAGCGCCTTGTTCAGCGTGTCGTCGGCGGTGGGCGCAATGGCCACCGAATAAGGTTGCGGGTTGGCCGCCCGGCTGTCCTGCGGGGCTGTCAGAAGGGCGAGTGCGGTGCCCATCATCAGGCCGACGCGCCGCAACCGTGCCAAATTTCGGGGCGGATGCATGTGATCTTGTAAATAGCGGTGGCGCCCGGATGTTCCAAGGGCGACAACCGTTCACCGTTGCGGCATTGCCCGCCGCGCCCGCGCGCGCTATGCGCGAGTCCGCATGTCAGTCGCCTCCCCATCGTCCCGCGCCCGCCCCACCTTGCAGCACGCCGAACCCTGGATCGGCCCGCGCCCCGGCTGGCATCCGCTTCGGGCATTGGCCAAGATCGCGCTGGTGCTGCTGTGGAGCGTGCCGGCGATCCTGTTGCAATTGCTGCTGCTGCCGGCATCGCGGCCCGCCGCGCAGCGCTTCGCGCGGTTCTATTGGCGGGTGATCGGCCGGCTGCTGGGGCTGCGGGTGCGCGTGCTCGGCCAGCGCGCCTCGCCGCGTGCCGATGGGCGGCCGGTGGTCTACGTCTCCAACCATTCCTCGTGGCTGGACATCTCGGTGCTGGGCGGCCGGCTCGATGGCTGCTTCATCGCCAAGGGCGAGGTGGCGCGCTGGCCGCTGATCGGCACCATCGCCCGGCTCGGCCGCACCGTCTATGTCCGCCGCTCGCGGGCCAGCACCGGGCGCGAGCGCGACGAGATGCAGGCCAGGCTGGCCGCCGGCGACAACCTGATCCTGTTCCCCGAGGGTACCACCTCCGACGGTGCGAGGGTGCTGCCGTTCCGCTCCGCCTTCCTGTCGATCGCCGGGGCCGTGGTCGGCGCCACCGGCCTGCCGCCGATCGTGCAGCCGGTGGCGGTGGTCTATGATCAGGCCGACGGGCTGCCGGTGATGCGCGCGCAGCGGCCGCTGTTTGCCTGGTACGGCGACATGGAGATCGGCAGCCATCTGTGGCGCCTGGCCCAGCATCGCGGCCTGCGCGCCACCGTGCTGCTGCTGCCGACCATCGACCCGGCCGGCTTCACCGACCGCAAGGCGCTGACCCGCGCCATCTGGCAGGCGGTGGCCGAAGGTGCGGCGGAAATGCGCCAGAACCGCGAACCGAACGGAAACGCTTGACAGGCCACCCCCGCCATCTGCGACACTCGCCTTGTGCCCAGTCGCATCCCTGCCGGCCTGCCGCCCCCGTGCCCCAACCGGGCCGCCGGCTCTTGACCTTATGACCGGCAGCGATGATTGCTCCGCCCGCGCCACCGCCTCCCGGCGCGCGGATGGATTGGAGCCGGCTCGATGACCGCACCCTCGCCTCGCCGCCTGCACATGATCACCTGGGGCTGCCAGATGAACGTGTACGATAGTGGCCGCATGGTCGACGTGCTGGCGCCGCTGGGGTTCGTGCCGACCGCGACTCCTCTCGATGCCGATATGGTTATATTGAATACCTGTCATATCCGCGACAAGGCGGCGGATAAGGTTTTTTCAGAACTAGGTCGCCTGCGCGCGGTCAAAAATGCCCGCGCCGAGGCCGGCCAGAACACCATTTTGGCCGTCGCAGGCTGTGTTGCACAGGCCGAAGGGGCCGAAATCATCGCCCGCGCGCCCTATGTCGACATCGTTTTGGGCCCCCAGACCTACCACAGATTGCCCGAAATGGTCGCCCGCGCCAGCCGCGCCGCCGGCGCCGTGATCGAGACCGATTTTCCGGTGGAGAGCAAATTCGACCATCTGCCGGAAGCGTCGCGCCCGCAGGGGCTGACCGCGTTCCTCACCATCCAGGAAGGCTGCGACAAGTTCTGCAGCTTCTGCGTCGTGCCGTACACCCGCGGCGCCGAAGCGAGCCGCCCGGCCGCCGCCGTGCTGGCCGAGGCGCATCGCCTGATCGCCCAGGGCAGCCGGGAAATTACCCTGCTCGGTCAGAACGTTAACGCCTGGCACGGGCTCGGCCCGGACGGCCAACCGACGAGCTTCGCGCAGTTGATCCGCTGGCTCGCCGAGCTGCCCGGGCTCGCCCGCATCCGCTACACCACCTCGCACCCGCGCGACATGGACGACGCGCTGATCGCCGCGCACGCCGAGGTGCCGGCGTTGATGCCGTTCCTGCATCTGCCGGTGCAGTCCGGCTCCGACCGCATGCTGACGGCGATGAACCGCCGCCATACGGTGGCCGACTACCTTGATATCGTTGCCAAACTCCGCGCCGCCCGGCCGGACATCGCGCTGTCGTCGGATTTCATCGTCGGCCATCCCGGCGAGACCGAGGCGGATTTCCAGGCCACCATGGAGCTGGTCCGCCGCGTGCGCTTCGCCAGCGCGTTCAGCTTCAAATACTCCGCCCGCCCCGGCACCCCGGCCGCCGGCGCACCGATGCAGGTGGCGGAGGATGTCAAGGACCGTAGGTTGCAGGAGTTGCAGGCGCTGCTGCGCGAACAACAGAGCGAATTCAATGCAGTATGCGCCGGCCGCACGGTCGACGTGCTGATCACCGGCCCCGGCCGCCGCCCCGGCCAGATCGGCGGCCGCACGCCCTGGTTGCAGCCGGTGCATCTGAACGGCCCGGAATCGCTGATCGGCCGCATCGTGGCGGTGAAAATCGTCACCGGAAACCCCAATTCCCTGGTTGGAACCCTTGTCGAGGAGCTTGCCGGCGCTTGACCCAGATCACCGCGTCTCCGGCTGCCATTTCTCCGGCAGATCGTATCGCTGCCACCCGTGTCGGGCTGGGGCCGGCGGATAAGGCGGTGACCCTGCATTTCGCCGATAATGCCTTGTTATCGCAACTGTTGGGCGACCACGACCGGCATCTGGTGCGCGTCGAGCAGGGGTTGGGGGTGCGGCTCTCCTGCCGCGGCAACCGGCTGGCGATCTCCGGCGAGCCGGCCCGGGTGGAGGCGGCGCACGCGGCGCTCACCGGCCTGTATCGCCGACTGGAGCGCGGCGAGGTGCTGACCGCCTCGCTGGTCGACGCGGCCATCCGGCTCGCCGAAATCGACGATCCGCGCCTGCCGCTCTCCGACCTGCCGGCGATCCGCACCAAGCGCGGCGCGATCGGCCCGCGCAGCGCCGGGCAGGCGACTTATATGGAGATGCTCGGCGAGCACGAGATGGTGTTCGGCGTCGGCCCGGCCGGCACCGGCAAGACCTATCTGGCGGTCGCGCAGGCGGTCGCCATGCTGATGGCGGGCAAGGTGGATCGCATCGTGCTGTCCCGCCCGGCGGTGGAGGCCGGCGAGCGGCTGGGGTTTCTGCCCGGCGACCTGAAGGAGAAGGTGGACCCCTATCTGCGCCCGCTGTACGACGCGCTGCACGACATGATGCCCGGCGACCAGGTGACCAAGCGGATGGGCACCGGCGAGATCGAGGTGGCGCCGCTGGCCTTCATGCGCGGCCGTACCTTGGCGCATGCCTTTGTTATCCTTGACGAAGCGCAGAACACCACGCCGGTGCAGATGAAGATGTTCCTCACCCGCATGGGCGAGGGCACCCGCATGGTGATCGCCGGCGACCTCTCCCAGGTGGACCTGCCGAAAGGCGTCCGCTCCGGCCTGCGCGACGCGCTGGAGACGCTGGAGGGCGTGCCCGGCCTCGCGGTCTGCCGGTTCGACAAGCGGGACGTGGTGCGTCACCCGCTGGTCGCGCGCATCGTCGATGCCTATGATCAGCGCAGCACCGCGGAAAAGGACACCAGCATGCGCCTGACCAGCGTCGCCGAGGGCGACGCCAGCTAGATGGAGCCCGGAAGTAGACGCGGCCCCGCGCATCCCGCCACGGATGCCGGGGTCGAGATCATCATCGAGGACCCCGCCTGGCGCCGCTTCATGCGCAACCCCGAGGCGATGGCCCGCCGCGCCGCGCTGCTTGCGGGTGTGCCGATGACTGTCGTGCTGTCGTCGGACAGCCATGTCAAACGGCTGAACGCCCGCCATCGCGGCCGCAACAAGCCGACCAACGTGCTGACCTTCGAGTCGGGCGACGTGGTGCTGGCGCTCGGCACCATCCGGCGCGAGGCGCTGGCCGCCGGCAAGCGCCCGGCGCATCATCTCGCGCATCTGGTGGTGCACGGCGCGCTGCACCTGCAAGGCCACGACCATCATGGCGCCGGCGAGGCGCGCCGGATGGAAATGCGCGAGACCTGGCTGCTGCGGCGGCTCGGGGTGCCTAATCCGTGGAGGGGGGCGTGAAGGGAAGAAGGTCTTCTTTGTTTGAAAACAAAGAAGCAAAAAAACTTCAATCCTTGAAGAGTCCGGCCTCTCCCGCGCTCCGTTGCCGCAAGGCGAATGGTTTTTTTGGTTCTTTTTTTTGCAAAAAAAGAACACCTTCCTTGTTAACAGAGCCATGAAACAAATACTGATCGACCTGTTCCGCCATCGCCTGCGCCGCCGCCCGGCGGAGCACAGCGTGCGCGACTCCATCGCCGAGCTGGTGCAGGAGGCGGCCGACGAGCCGCCCCGACCGGGCCATCTGCCGGAGCTGGACCGGCAGGAGCGGGCGTTGATCGCCAATGTGCTGCGCCAGCGCGGCATGACCGCCGATGATGTGATGGTGCCGCGCGCCGACATCGTGGCGATGAATCTCGACAGCACGCTGGAGCAGGCGATCACGCTGATCCGCGATGACGGCCATTCCCGCCTGCCGGTGTATCGCGAGCAGTTGGACGACATTGCCGGCATGGTCCACATCAAGGACGTGTTCGGCTATATCGGCCGCCCCGAGGCGTTCAAGCTGGAGGCGATATTGCGCCGACCGCTGCTGGTGGCGCCGCAGATTCCGGTGCTGGACCTGCTGTTGCAGATGCGCCAGGCGCGCATGCACATGGCGCTGGTGGTGGATGAATATGGCGGCATCGACGGGCTGGTGACCATCGAGGATCTGGTGGAGGAGATCGTCGGCGAGATTTCCGACGAGCACGACGAGGTGGACGGCCCGATGATCACCGAGCGGGCCGATGGCGCGCTGGACATGAACGCCCGCCTGCCGATCGCGCAGTTCGAGGCGCGGATGGGCCCGATCCTGACCGATGACGAGCGCGAGGCCGATATCGACACCATCGGCGGGCTGGTGTTCACGCTGGCGGGCCGGGTGCCGGCCAAGGGCGAGGTGCTGGGCCATTCCTCCGGCGTGGAATTCCGCGTGCTGGACGCCGATGCCCGGCATATCCGCAGGCTTCGGGTGCGCCGCGCCGAGGCGACGCAGGCGGCGGCGGAGTAGGGCGGCTCACGCAACCGTGAGCCGTATCGCCATTTGGGCGCCACGATCGCCGGCTTGACTGGGCGGGTCAAAACAGACCTGGAGGCCCGACCGATGACCGACAGCGATTATGCGCGGAAGCTGGATCAGCTCGATCACCTGCTGAACGACCCGGAAGCGCCGATGCAGCCCAGCGTGGTCTGGGAGCTGCTGGCCGAGATTGCCCATCATGACGCACCGGCGGCGAGCCAGCCGCCGGACGAGGCGGCGGACTGACCGGCGCCCCGCCCGCCGGGCGTCACTGCTTGGCGAAATGCATGCCTTGCAGCCGCACCATGCCGTCCGGCACCAGCACGAAGCCTTGCAGCTTGCGGTTCAGCCCCATCACGTTGGCGGTGGTCCACAGATACATATAGGGCAGATCGCGCTCGCCGATGCGGTAGACCTTGGCGTATATCGCCTTGCGCTCGGCGAGGTCGGTCACGCTGCGCGCCTTGTCCAGCAGCGTGTCCATCTCCGGGTTGGAGTAATGCGAGGCGTTGCGCGGCCCGCCGGTGCGGAACGTGCCGTAGAGGTTGCCGTCCGGGTCGGCGCGGCCGGACCAGCCGACGATATAGGCCTGGTAGTTGCCGGCGGTCTGCGCCTGGAGCGACGAGGCGAATTCCATCAACTGGATCTTCACGTCGAAGCCGGCCTCGGCGGTCATCGCCTGGATCACCTCGGCGACCTGCGCCAGGTCGGGGATGTTCGGCGCGATCAGTTCCACCGGGAACGGCGTCTTGACCCCGGCCGCTTTCAGCAGCGCCTTGGCCTTGGCGACGTCGCGGGCCGGCGGCTGCAGCGTCGGGTCGGCGTAGGGCGAACCGGCCGGCACGCCCTGGGCGGTGGCGTTGTACATGTCGTTGTAGACCACATGCAGCAGCGCCTTGCGGTCGATCGCCAGTTCGAACGCCTTGCGCACCCGGACATCCTTGCCCATCGGGGTGTCGGCGCGCGGGCCATTATCGAGGTTGAACGAGACGCCATTATAGCCGAGGCCGTCGCCGGTCACCAGCATCAGCCTGGGGTCGGCCTTCACCGCCGCGATATCGGTGGGGACGATCTGCTCGGCCATGTCGACCGCGCCGGATTGCAGGTTGGCCAGCCGGGTGGAGGTGTCGGACAGGACGCGATAGGTCACGCGGTCGAAATGGATGTCCTTGGCGTTCCAGTAGCCGGGGAAACGGTCGAGCGTGATGTGGTCCTGGGCGACCCGCTCCTTGAAGCTGAACGGGCCGGCGCAGACCGGATGCTGGCTGAAGTCACGGCCCAGCTTGGCCAGCGCGGCCGGCGCCATGATCATGCCGGCGCGGTCGGTGAACTGGTAGAGCAGCGGCGAATACGGCGATTTCAGGTGCACCCGCACGGCGAGCGGGTCGATCACCTCGACCGATTTGACCGGCGCCAGCTCGCCGCGGCGGAAGCTGCCCTTCAGCTCCTGATGGCGGGCGATGCTGGTGACGACGGCGGCGGCGTCCAGCTTCTCGCCGTTCTGGAACAGCACGCCGGGGCGGAGCGTGATGGTGAGCGTGGTCGGGTCGTCCCACTTATAGCCGGTGGCGAGCTGCGGGACGATGTTCAGCTTGGCGTCGATGTCGAACAGCTTGTCGCACAGGCCGGCGAACACGATGCGGCCGACATAGGTGCGCGCCAGAGTGGGGTCGAGGATGTCGGCGTCCTGGCGCAGCGCGATGGTCAGGGTTTGCGCCTGGGCCGGCGCCGGGGCGGCGTGGCCGAGCAGCAGCGCCGCGAATGGTAACAGAAAGTATCGTGGCTGAAGCTTCATGGTCATCGCCTCCGGGCAAGCTTGTTGGTTTGCCGTGAGACTATCGCATATCACCCGCGCGTCCACCCCGAGGGCCGAACAATCCGCCTGGGCAAGGCTCGTTGCTGCCGTCGAGGAAGCCGGCGAGGCAGGCGCCGAAGCTGTCGTCGAACGCCGGATCGTAGCCGCCCATATGGCCCTGGGGGGCTGGCGGGCGGTCGATTACCAATAGTTTCAGGCCGGTATGCCTGGCTGCCTGGCGGGCCAGGGCGATCCGTTTGGCGGCGCCCGGTTCCAGCGGGTCGTCGCGCAGGGTGACGAAGGCGAGGCGGGTTGGGTGGCTGTGCTGGCGCGGGATCGCCTTCATCCTTGCGGCGAAGGCGGCGATGGCGGCGGCGTGGCGCTTCGGGTCGGTGCCATGCGCGGCGGGGGAGATCGCCGCGACGGCTTCGACCAGCTTCGGGTGGGCGAGCGCCCAGAGCGCGATGAAGCCGCCGCGCGAGTGGCCGGCCACCACCACCCGGCGATAGCCGCGCTGGCGCAGGGTCTTGACGCCTTGCAGCAGGGCGGCGGCGCTGGCCTCCAACTTGTCGTGGCCTGGGGCGCGGTCCAGCCGCCAGATGTCGTAGCCGAGGGCTGCCATGCGGCCGACCCAGGGCTGGGCGGGCGGCGGGGTGGGGCGCTCGGCCCGGTCGTAGGAGCCGTGCAGCCACACCACCACGCCGCGCGCGATGCCGGGGCCGACCACGTTGAATTGCGGCGAGGGGTGCAGCAGCGGGATTTGCGCGTGCGCCGCCAGCGGGGCGGCCAGCAGCGCCAGCAGGGCGATCAGCCGAAGCATGCGTCCAGCAGTTGGGCGAAGGCGCGGGCGCGGTGGCTGGTGGCGTGTTTCTGCGCCTGGTCCATCTCGCCGTAGGTCTCGCTGCCGCCTTCCGGCACGAAGATCGGGTCGTAGCCGAAGCCGCGCTCGCCGCGTGGCGGCCAGACCATGGTGCCGTCAACCCGGCCCTCGAAACAGGCGGTGTCGCCGTCCGGCCAGGCCAGGCAGAGCGCGCAGGTGAACCAGGCGGCGCGGTTGGGGTCATCGCCGGTTTCGGCCAGCACGCGGGCCATGGCGGCGGTGAAATCCTTGTTCGGGCCGGCCCAGCGGGCGGAGTAGATGCCGGGTGCGCCGCGCAGGGCGGCGACGCTGAAGCCGCTGTCGTCGGCCAGTGCCGGCAGGTCGCTGGCGGTGGCGGCGGCCAGGGCCTTCAGCTTGGCGTTGCCGATGAAGTCGGGCGCGGTTTCCTCCGGCTCCGGCAGGCCGAGCGCGGCGGCGGAGACCACCTCCACGCCGAGCGGGGCGAGCATGGCGGCGATCTCGCGCAGCTTGCCGGGGTTGTGGGTGGCCAGCACCAGGCGCTGGCCGGGGGGGAGGCGGCGGGTCATGCGGCGGCGATGGCCGCGCCCCCGATTGCGGCAAGTTGGGCGGCGAACAACTGCGCGGTGCCGTGCTTGGCCAGGGTCAGCAATTGGTTGAACTGCGGCTCGGTGAACGGGTCTTTTTCGGCGGTGGCCTGGATTTCGACGATTCCACCATCGGTGAGCACGAAATTGGCGTCCGCCTCGGCGTTGCTGTCCTCCTGGTAGTCGAGGTCGAGCACCGCCGCCCCCGTCACCAGCCCGCAGGACACTGCCGCGACCTGGCCGATCAGCGGGATGGTCTTGAGCACGTTCATCTTTACCAGGTGCTGGAGTGCGAGATGCAGCGCCACCCAGGCGCCGGTGATGCTGGCGCAGCGGGTGCCGCCATCAGCGTTCAGCACGTCGCAGTCGAGCGTGATGGTCATCTCGCCGAGCGCCGCACGGTCCACCACGGCGCGCAGCGAGCGGCCGATCAGGCGCTGGATTTCCTGGGTGCGGCCGGATTGCTTGCCGCGGGCCGCCTCGCGGTCGCCGCGGGTGTGGGTGGCGCGCGGCAGCATGCCGTATTCCGCGGTGACCCAGCCGAGGCCGGAATTGCGCATGAACGGCGGCACCCGCGACTCGACGCTGGCGGCGCACAGTACCTCGGTGCCGCCCATGCGGATCAGGCAGGAGCCTTCGGCGTGGTGGGAAAAACCGGGGGTGATGGAGAGGGCGCGCAGCGCGTCGTGGGTTCGGCCGGAGGGGCGCATCGGTGAGTCTGCCTGTTGGTTGGCCCCCGCTATGGCGTCCGGCGCCGGCTTGCGCAAGAGTCCCAGCCCGATTCGGAGGATGCGACAGATGATCAAGCTGGGAATTATCGGCGCCGGCATCATGGGCGAGCGGATGGCGCGCGCCGCGCTGGAGCAGGCGGCCGACGCGGTGCGGATTACCGGCATCTGGGACCCGGCAGCGACGGCCATGGCGCGGATCGCCGCCGAGTTGCCGGCGATCCCGCAGGCGGCGAGCGCGGCGGCGCTGATCGAGGCGGCGGAATGCGTGTATATCGCGTCGCCGCCGGCCACGCATCTGGCACATGCGGCGGCGGCGTTGGCGCAAAACCGGTCGATTTTCTGCGAAAAGCCGCTCGCGGTGGACGTGGCTGCGGCGGGCGAATTCGTCGCCGCGCATTCGGATGCACGGGCGGCGGTGAACTTCCCGATGGCGTCGTCGGCCGGGGTGGCGACGTTGCGATCGTGGCTGGACGCCGGGGCGATCGGCACGCCGCGCCAACTGTCGATCGAGGTGGCGTTCGCCGGTTGGCCGCGCCCCTGGCAGCGTGACGCGGCGGGGTGGCTCGATGGCACCGCGCAGGGCGGCTTCACGCGCGAGGTGGTGTCGCACTTCCTGTTCCTGACCCGGAGGCTGTGCGGGGCGATAACGCTGCTGAGCCGCGAAGCGCGGTTTCCCGAAGCGGGGCGCAGCGAGCGGGCGATCAGCGCCACGTTGCAGGCCGGCGGGCTGCCGGTGCGGCTCAGCGGCGGCGTGGGGACGACGGAGAAGGACGATCACAACCTGTGGACGCTCTCCGGCGATGCCGGCGCGATCCGGCTGCGCGACTGGTCGGTGGCCGAGCGGCAACTGGCGGATGGCAGTTGGCAGGCCGATCCGGCGGCGCTGCCCAATGAGCGGACCCGGCCGCTGGTGCTGAAGCGGCAGTTGGAGGGGGTGGCGCGGATGACCGAAGGCCAGCCGCATCATCTGGCGACGCTTCAGGAGGCGCTGGAGGTGCAGATGGTGGTGGAGCGGATTCTTGCTGGCTGAAATCGGCGGAACCCTGCCAATATACTGAGCATGGACATTCCCCACCCCACTTCGCCCGGCGGACGGCCGGGATTGCGCGGCGGCGCGCTGCCCGGCGGGCTGGACGCGCGCTCGGCGGCGGTGCTGCGCGAGATCGTCGAGCAGTATGTGGAGACCGGCGAGCCGGTGGGCAGCCGCACCTTGTCGCGCCGGCTGCCGATGAATGTGTCGCCGGCCACCATTCGCAACGTGATGGCCGATCTGACCGAGGCCGGGCTGCTGTATTCGCCGCATACCTCGGCCGGGCGGCTGCCGACCGATC
Organism: Acetobacteraceae bacterium; assembly: GCA_035497095.1. Taxonomy (GTDB): domain Bacteria; phylum Pseudomonadota; class Alphaproteobacteria; order Acetobacterales; family Acetobacteraceae; genus 70-18. Next base: position 14,452 of record DATJEA010000034.1, read on the forward strand.
TTGGCCTGCGGCTGTTCGTCGACGGGCTGCTGCAGTTCGGCGAATTGTCCGACGAGGATCGGGACGCGATCACCGCCTCGCTGGCCGCGTCCGGCCGCAGTCTGGAGGATACGCTGGGCGAGGCGTCGGCGATGCTGTCCGGCCTGTCGATGGCCGCCGGCCTGGTGCTGGCGCCGAAGAGCGACGGGGCGCTGCGGCATATCGAGTTCGTGCCGCTGGGCACCGGGCGGGCGCTGGTGATCCTGGTGAACGCCGATGGGCATGTGGAGAACCGGGTGCTGGATATCCCGCCGGGGGTGCCGGCCTCGGCGTTGCAGCAGGCCGGCAACTATCTCAACGCCAGGCTCGCCGGGCGGCCGCTGGCCGAATTGCGCCGTATCGTCGCCGAGGAGTTGGCGGCCAACCGCACCGAGTTGGACGAGCTTTCGTCCCAGGTGGTGGCGGCGGGGCTGGCGACCTGGGCCGGGGAGGGGCGCGGCGGCAGCCTGATCGTGCGCGGCCAGGGGCGGCTGCTGGCCGATGTGACGCAGATCGAGCGGCTGGCGGCGATCCAGACGCTGTTCGAGCGGCTGGAAACGCAGGAGACCATGCTGAGGCTGCTGGACCTCGCCGAGGGCAGCGAGGGGGTGCGCATTTTCATCGGCGCCGAGAGCGGGCTGTTCGGCGCCACCGGGGTTTCCATGGTGGTGGCGCCGGCGCGCAACGAGGCCAACAGGATCGTCGGCGCGATCGGGGTGATCGGCCCGACCAGGATCAATTACGGCCGGATCATTCCGGTAGTAGACTACACCGCACGGGTCATCGGCCGCCTGCTGGGGTAGGCCGGCGAAGCCGCCATGGATGAAAAGTTTTTTTGCTTCTTTTTGTTCACAAAAAGAAGACCTTCCTTGCTTCTTCAGCCTTGCGCAGGTGATGGCTTGTTTATCGCGAGGCGGTCCACTAACTGAACGGCCATGAGCACCGAGAATCCATCTGCCCCCGAGCCCGCGGCGAACGAAGAGTCGCCGCCCCCCGACGGCATCATGGTCGTCGCCACCGCCAGGATCGCCGAGCTGGAGGCCGAAGTGGCCGAGTTGCGCGATCGCTGGATGCGCGCCGAGGCCGAGATGGCCAATGTGCGCGCCCGCGCCAAGCGCGAGGCCGAGGAGGCGCGGCTGTTCGCGGTGCAGAAATTCGGCCGCGACGTGGTGGAGGCGGCCGAGAACATGAAGCGCGGCCTGGAGTCGATCCCGCCGGCCACCGAGGGTGAGCCGGAGCTGGTGACCAGGCTGCGCGAGGGGTTCGAGGGTGTCGAGCGCAGCTTCCTGGCGCTGTTGGAGCGCAACGGCATCGTGCGCCAGGACCCGACCGGGGCCAGCTTCGACCCCAACATGCATCAGGCGATGAGCCAGCAGGAGAGCACCGAGCATCCACCCGGCACCGTGGTGCAGGCCTGGACCCAGGCCTGGACGCTGAACGGGCGGCTGCTGCGCCCGGCGATGGTGGTGGTCAGCAAGGCGCCGGAGGGGGCGCTGCCGGCCAGCAATCCCGGCCCGAATGCAAACGCCTAGCCTCAGGATTGCACAAGAATTGCGCAGATATGGCCTTGCCCCGGAAGGCGCGCATGAATACATCCCGGACGTATCATTCATGGGGATGGGGGCGGTGCCACGGGCTGCCCGCGATCCGCTAACAAGGAGCCTGATATGAGCAAGGTCATCGGTATCGACCTCGGGACCACCAATTCGTGCGTCGCGATCATGGAAGGACCGTCCGGCAAGGGCGAGGTCCGGGTGATCGAAAACTCCGAGGGCGCGCGCACCACGCCCTCCATCGTCGCGTTTTCCGACAGCGGCGAGCGGCTGGTCGGCCAGAGCGCCAAGCGCCAGGCGGTGACCAACCCGACCAACACGCTGTATGCGGTGAAGCGCCTGATCGGCCGCCGCTACGACGATCCGCTGGTCGCCAAAGACAAGGCCATGGTGCCGTTCGAGATCGTCCGCGGTGACAATGGCGATGCCTGGGTGAGCGCGCGCGGCGAGAAGTATTCGCCGAGCCAGATCAGCGCCTTCACGCTCGGCAAGATGAAGGACACCGCCGAGGCCTATCTCGGCGAGCCGGTGACCCAGGCGGTGATCACGGTGCCGGCCTACTTCAACGACAGCCAGCGCCAGGCGACCAAGGATGCCGGCAAGATCGCCGGGCTTGAGGTGCTGCGCATTATCAACGAGCCGACTGCGGCAGCCCTGGCCTATGGCATGGACAAGAAGAAGGCCGGCGTCATCGCGGTCTACGACCTCGGTGGCGGCACCTTCGACATCTCGGTGCTGGAAATCGGCGACGGCGTGTTCGAGGTGAAGTCGACCAACGGCGACACCTTCCTCGGCGGCGAGGATTTCGACCTGCGGGTGATCGATTATCTGGCCGACGAGTTCAAGCGCGACCAGGGCATCGACCTGCGCACCGACAAGCTGGCGTTGCAGCGGCTGAAGGAAGCCGCCGAGAAGGCCAAGATCGAGCTGTCGTCGAGCAAGGAGACCGAGATCAACCTGCCGTTCATCACCGCCGACGCCTCCGGGCCGAAGCACCTGGTGATGAAGCTGTCGCGCGCCAAGCTGGAAAGCCTGGTGGAGGATCTGGTTGCCCGCACACTGGAGCCGTGCAAGGCGGCGCTGAAGGATGCCGGGGTGACGGCGGGCGAGATCCAGGAGGTGATCCTGGTCGGCGGCATGACCCGGATGCCGAAGGTGATCGAGGCGGTGAAGCAGTTCTTCGGCCGCGACCCGGCGCGCAACGTGAACCCCGACGAGGTGGTGGCGATCGGCGCGGCGGTGCAGGGCGCGGTGCTGAAGGGCGACGTGAAGGACGTGCTGCTGCTGGACGTGACACCGCTGTCGCTCGGCATCGAGACGCTGGGCGGCGTGTTCACCCGGCTGATCGAGCGCAACACCACGATCCCGACCAAGAAGAGCCAGGTGTTCTCCACCGCCGATGACGGGCAGACCGCGGTCACCATCAAGGTGTTCCAGGGCGAGCGCGAGATGGCGGCGGACAACAAGCTGCTCGGCAATTTCGACCTGCAGGGCATCGCGCCGGCACCGCGCGGCATGCCGCAGATCGAGGTGACGTTCGACATCGACGCCAACGGCATCGTCTCGGTGCAGGCCAAGGACAAGGCCACCGGCAAGGAGCAGCAGATCCGCATCCAGGCCAGCGGCGGGCTGTCGGACGCCGATATCGAGCGGATGGTGCAGGAGGCCGAGTCGAACGCCGAGTCCGACAAGCAGCGCCGCGCTTTCGTCGAGGCCAAGAACCAGGCCGAGGCGATGGCGCATCAGCTGGAGAAGAACCTGAAGGAGCATGGCGACAAGATCGCCGAGGCCGACAAGACCGAGGCCGAGGCAGCGATGGCCGCGGCGCGCACGGCCATGGAAGGCACCGATGCGGCGGCGCTGACCGCAGCCAGCGAGCGGCTGAGCCAGGCGGCGATGAAGATCGGCGAGACCGTCTACAAGGCCGAGCAGGCCGCCAGCGCTGCGGCCGGTGCGGCGCCGGAAGGCGGGGCCTCGGCGGGCGCCGCGCCGGGCGGCGAGAAGGTGGTCGACGCCGAGTTCGAGGAAGTTGACGACAAGAAGAAGAAGTCAAGCTAAGCGTGATGACCGCGGGCGACGCTGCCGGAGGTCCGAATCACGCGACCAAATAATGACCTGGAGCGTGATGACCGCTTCCTTTGGCGGGCATCGCGCTCTAGGACTGTTTCGGGCGTAATCTGCTGACGAGGGTCGCGCCCGCGCTTCGATCGAAGGCGGGTGCGATCTTTTTGCGTTGATTTTCAGCGCCACGTGAGAGGGCTGGGATGGCTAAGCAAGATTATTACGCGACGCTGGGGGTGGAGCGCGACGCCAGTGCGGACGATCTGAAAAAGGCCTATCGCAAATTGGCGATGCGGCTGCACCCCGACCGCAACCCCGGCGACAAGACGGCAGAAGCGAAGTTCAAGGAGTTGAACGAAGCTTACGACGTGCTGAAGGACGACCAGAAACGCGCCGCCTATGACCGCTTCGGCCATGCCGCGTTCGAGAATGGCGGCGGCGGTGGTGGCGGGTTCGAGGCCGGTGGCGCCGGGCTGGGCGACATCTTCGACCAGATGTTCGGCGACTTCATGGGTGGGCGCGGACGCGCCGGGCCGCGCGGCGGCAATGACATCCGCGCCGGCGTGGAGATCGACCTCACCGAGGCGTTCCACGGCACCAAGGTGCAGTTGCGGGTGCCGACGCGGGTGGCCTGCGAGGCCTGCGCCGGCACTGGCTCGGAGAGCAAGGAGCGCGGCGCCGAGACCTGCGCCACCTGCCGCGGCGCCGGCAAGGTGCGGGCGCAGCAGGGGTTTTTCCTGATCGAGCGGCCATGCCCGACCTGCGGCGGCACCGGCCGGGTGATCCGCAATCCGTGCAAGATCTGCCGCGGTGCGGCCACCGTGCAGCGCGAGCGCAGCCTCAGCGTGGCGGTTCCGGCCGGCGTCGAGGACGGCACCCGCATCCGCTTGCAGGGCGAGGGCGAGGCCGGCGGGCCCGGCGCGCCGGCCGGCGATCTGTATGTGCACGTGTCGGTGCGGCCGCACGAGATCTTCCAGCGCGACGGCGCCAATGTGTTCTGCCGGGTGCCGGTGCGGATGACCCAGGCGGCGCTGGGCGGCGAGGTGGAGGTGCCGGCGATCGACGGCAGCAAGGCGCGGGTGAAAATCCCGGCCGGGACCCAGACCGGCGAGCAGTTCCGGCTGCGCGGCAAGGGCTTCTCGGTGCTGCGCAGTGCGGCGCGCGGCGACATGTTCATCCAGGTGGCGGTGGAGACGCCGCAGCAGTTGACGCGGCGGCAGCGCGAATTGCTGGAGGAGTTCGAGACCGAGGGCAAGAGCCACGCCAAGGGCAATCCCGAGTCGGACGGGTTCTTCGCCAAGGTGCGGGAGTTTTTTGATAGCTCGGGGCGCTCCTAGTCCTATGCCCGCCGGGGGAGCTACCGAGACGGCGGGTGGCCTCGCCGTCGTCATCGTGCTCCATTTCAACGGGCTCGCCGATACGATCGCTTGCCTGGAAACGCTGGCGCCGCAGATGCATGCCGGTCTTGAGGTTTTGGTGGTCGATAACGGCTCCGCGGAAACGGCCGGACCGGTGATCGCGGCGCGATTCCCCGGCGTTGTGACTCTGGGCCTGTCCGTCAATCGCGGCTGGGCTGGTGGCAATAACGCCGGGATCGCATGGGCACAGGCGCGCGGGGCCGATGTGATGTGCCTCCTTAACAACGACACGTTGGTACCCGAGGGGAACATCGACCGGCTGGTTCGGATCGCGCGGACAATAGGGCCATGCCTTCTGCATCCGGCGATCGACTATGCCGATCTCGCCGAGGGCGTCCAACTCGATCCGTCCGTCGCACCAAATGCGACGAAGCTGCCTGGCCATGACGGGATCTATGAATTGAGTTGGGCCTACGGCGCCTGTCTGGTGGTGCCGGCAGCTGTGTTCCAGCGTATTGGGCTGCTGGATGAACGTTTCTTTCTGCAATTGGAGGAGACGGATTTCTATGAGCGCGCGAAGCGGGTTGGTTTGCGGTCGCTGTGCGTGCCGGCGGTGCGGATCACGCACAAGGAATCGCGCAGCTTTGGTGGCCGACGGACGCCGCTGAAGCTGTATTATATGGCCCGCAATCGGTTGCTGCTCACCGAAAAGCACGATCGCAGCTTGGCCGGTTACATCAGGACGATACGGCGAATTATCTGGGATGGTGCCCGCACGCGAGGCCACGGCCGGCAATCCCTGGCCATGACGCTGCTGTGGCTGCTATCGGCGGACGCATTCGCAGCCAGCCTGCGGCGCGGTGTATGGGATTATGTGCGGCGCCGGTTTGGCGCCTATCGGGCGTAAGAGGAACGGGTCGGCATGAGGAAAACCATCGGCATCGCCGGCATCGCCGGCCGCATGGGCCAACTGCTGGCCGAGGAAGCGGTGACCGCCGGCTTCACCGTGGTCGGTGGCGTCGACCGTGTGCCGGCGCCCGGCGCGGTGATGTTCGCCGATATCGCGGCGCTGGCGGCGGCGGCGGATGTGGTGGTCGATTTCACCCATGCCAGCACCGCGCTGGCGCATGCCGCGGCGGTGGCCGAGGCGGGCTGCGCCTGGGTGCTGGGCACCACCGGGCTGGATGCCGGCCAGGAGGCGGCGGTGGCGGCGGCCGGGCGGCGCACGGCGGTGGTGTATGCGCCGAACTACTCGCCCGGCGTGGTGCTGCTGGCGGCGCTGGCCGAGCAACTGGGTGCGGCGCTGCCGGCCGAGACCTATGACGCCGAGATCGTCGAGATGCATCACCGGCAGAAGGTGGACGCACCCTCCGGCACCGCGGTGGCGCTGGGCCGGGCGGTCGCCAAGGGGCGCGGCGTGCGGCTGGAGGATGTCACCGAGAGCGGCCGCGACGGCCATACCGGCGCGCGCCGGACCGGGGCGATCGGCTTCGCGGCGTTGCGCGGCGGCCAGGTGGTCGGCGAGCACACGCTGATCTTCGCCGCCGCCCACGAGCAGATCGCGCTGAGCCACCGGGCGTTCGACCGGCGCGCCTTCGCCAGCGGCGCGATCCGGGCGGCCGGCTGGGTACGGGGCCGGCCGGCCGGGCTGTACGGCATGCTGGACGTGCTGGGGATGCGCCCGCCGGCTTGACCCCCCGGCTTGACCCCCCCGCCCCTTTCGGCCACACACCCCACGCTCCGGCGTTCCTTCGGGGCCTGATTCTTCCAAATTCTGGTCACCTTCCGTCAGCGGGAACTGCACATGCGCGATACGGGCGAATTTCTGTTTACCTCCGAGTCGGTCTCGGAGGGGCATCCCGACAAGGTGGCCGATCGCATCAGCGATACCGTGCTGGACGCCTTCCTCGCCGCCGACCCCTATGCGCGCGTGGCCTGCGAGACGCTGGTGACCACCAATCGCATCGTGCTGGCCGGCGAGACCCGCGGCCCGGAGACGGTGACGCACGAGCACCTGGCGCATCTGACACGGATGGCGGTGCACGATATCGGCTACGACCAGGCCGGCTTCTCGTGGAAGAATGCCGAGGTGCATGTGCATCTGCACGCCCAGTCATCGGACATCGCGCAGGGCGTCGACTCGGCCGGCAACAAGGACGAGGGCGCCGGCGACCAGGGCATCATGTTCGGCTATGCCTGCAGCGAAACGCCGAGCCTGATGCCGGCGCCGCTGCACTACGCGCACCTGATCCTGCGGCGGATCGCCGAGTTGCGCCGCAGCCACGACCTGTCGGTGGCCGGCCTGCTGCCGGATGCCAAGAGCCAGGTGACGCTGAAATACGTCGACGGCAAGCCGGTGGGCGCGACCTCGATCGTGGTCTCCACCCAGCACGAGGCGTCGCTGG
>DATJEA010000035.1:0-4731 GCA_035497095.1 Acetobacteraceae bacterium
TCCAGGGCGAGCGCTTCCAGGTGAAGCGGATCGTGGTGACGCCGGGTGAGAAGCTGTCGCTGCAAAAACACTTCCACCGCGCCGAGCACTGGGTGGTGGTGCAAGGCACCGCGCTGGTGACCCGCGACGACGAGGTGCTGATGATACGGGAGAACGAAAGCATCTACCTGCCGCTGGGCTGCGTGCACCGGCTGGACAATCCGGGGCGCATTCCGCTGACGCTGATCGAGGTGCAGTCGGGGAGCTATCTCGGCGAGGATGATATCGTCCGGCTGGAAGATACCTACGGAAGGAAGTAAGGTCTTCTTTTTGTGAACAAAAAGAAGCAAAAAAACGTTTTATTCATTGGAGTCCGGACCGCGGTCCGGGACTCCAACGGATGAAGTTTTTTGCGCGCTTTTTTTCAAAAATGCGCTGCTTCCTTACTTCGCGTCATGAAAAATGATCCCCAAAGTTGAGCGTGTCCCGGACAGGATGCGGCTGACGCCGTGGCGGAGTGCCACGCGGTAGGTGCCGCGGGTGCCTGCGACCGGGCGGTGGCTGGTGGCGAAGATGACTGCCTCGCCCTGGCGCAGCGGCACCACTTCGGGGCGGGACTGCATGCGTGGGCGTTGTTCGACCAGCACGAAGGCGCCGCCGGTGAAGTCGTGCGCCGGGTCGCTGAGCAGGAAGGCGGCTTGCAGCGGGAAGGCGAGGTCGCCGTAGAGATCCTGGTGCAGGCAGTTGTAGTCGCCTTCGGCGTATTTCAGCAGCAGTGGGGTGGGGCGGGTCTGGCCGGCCTGGTGGCAGGCGGCGAGGAAGGCGGCGTGGTCGGCCGGATAGCTGGGCGTGCCGAGTCGGGCGGCCCAGGCGTTGGCGATCGGCGCCAGGCGCGGATAGAGCGTGTGGCGCAGGGTGGCGACCGGGTCGGGCAGCGGCGCGGCGAAGTATTGGTATTCGCCGCTGCCGAAGCCGTGCCGGGCCATGACGATGCGGCTGCGGAACAGCACCGGCTGGGCGTAGAGGTCGGCCAGCGCGGTGCATTCGGGGGCGGTGAGGACGGGGCCGGTGGTCGAGCAGCCGCGCGCGTCGAGGTCGGCGGCGATGCGGGGCCAGTCCAGCGCGGCGATGCGGTCGGGGAGGGTGCTCATTGGCGGAGTTGGCCATGAATGACGCGGCGGCGCCATCCGGGGTGTGCTGTGGTTCGAAGCGGGGGGCCGGAACGCAATCGGCCCCCGAGGTTTCCCCCGGGGGCCGGCTGTCGCTGTCGCGGGCCTGAAGTGGTGGCTTACTTCAGGATGATTTCCACGCGGCGGTTCTGCGGCTCGCGCACACCGTCGGCGGTGGGCACCAGCGGGTTGGTTTCACCGAAGCCCTGGATGGAGATGGCCTGCTTCTCCACGCCCAGACGAACCAGCTCGGCGGCGACCGCGTTGGCGCGGCGGACCGACAGCGCCTGGTTGTAGGCCGGGGTGCCCGACTTGTCGGTGTAGCCGTCAACCTCGATGCGGGTGGTCTGCACGCGGGTGGACGCCTGCGCCGCCTCGGCGATGATCTGGCGGGCGCGGGCGGTCAGGTCAGCCTTGTCCCAGTCGAAGAACACCAGGTAGGTGCGGACCGGGGCGGGAGCCGGAGCGGCGACCGGGGCCGGCGCCGGGGCTTCCATCGGGGCCGGGGCACCGAAGGCGTAGCGCACGCCGATCAGGCCGGAGAGCTGCTGCCAGCTATCCAGCTTGTTGCCATGGCGGAAGTTGGTGTCGCCGAAGGTGGACATGTAGCGGGCGTCCGCGGTGACCGACAGGCCGGGAATGCCGACCGGGAAGGAGGCACCGATGATGCCCTGGGCGGCGAAGTTGCCGCTCGACTGCGCATGGTTGCCGGAGCCGCTGACCACCAGCCACTGCATGCCGGCGCCGACGCCGACATACGGATACATCCAGCCGAGGCCGGCATCGAAGTCATACAGGGCGTTGGCCATCACGCCATAAGTGTAGGAGGTCGCCTTGACCGACCCACCGAAGCCGGAAACCTTACCGTTCTGGCCGGTGTAGTCGAACTCCAACTCGGCGCGCAGGCCGTTGCCGAAGCCATAGCCGGCGCTGAGCGCACCGATGCCGCCGATATCCGGCTTCAGGGTGAGGCCGGTCAGGTTCGACTTGCCCTTGGTGTTGAACAGATTGTTGATGCCGACGCCGGCACCGAGATACACGCCGCTGACCGGCTGTGCGGTGGCGGGGCCGTTCCAGGCGAGGACTGGGATCGCAGCGACACTTGCCACGAGCAACGCTTTGCGCAGGGTGTTCATCATCTACTCCTTGAGTTCCGGCCGAGGGCCGAAGAGGCTATTGCGGTGGCGGCGAGCAGGGTAACCAACCGAACTTGCCTATCCAATCTAGCGACTGGCCTTGGTTCATGCCAGTGCGGTAAAGGCCAGCCGGCTGTTGCGCGGCGTTTCCCGGAACGTCTGTGACTAAAAAGACACATATGTGACATTCGCGTGGCCGATCTACCACAATGGTATGCAGGTCAATTACAGGTGGAGACGACCATTGGCTGGTCAATTGCAGGTAGAGACGACCATTGGCTGGTCGATGCCGGCGCTGCTGGCGACCGGGCCGACCGCGCCGGGGGTCTTGGCCGCCGCCAGCGCGCCGAACAGCGCGGTGCTGCCCTGGCAGAATTGCGGGTCGCGCGAGCGGCGCTGCTGCTGGACGTTGGCGAGGTCGGTCTTGTAGGCGTCCATATGGCTCTGCGCGGCGCGGCCGCCGCCATAGGCGCGGTTGAAGTAGCGCTGCAGGTCGCGGTCCTGCTGGACCAGGTCGGCGCGGTTGCGCCGGATGAAGGCGTTGTACTGGTCGGAGGAGCCGCAGACGATGGCGGCGACCATCAGGCGGGTTTTCAGGCCGGTGACGTCGAACGCCTGCTTCTCGTCCGGCTTGGCGCAGATCTTGGCCGGCGGCACCGGGTCCATGCTGACCACCGGGGCGGGCGGCGGCGGTGGCGGCGGTGGCGGCGCCTTGCTGCAGGCGGACAGCGCCAGCAGCAGCGCCAGTATGGACGCACCGGCAACACCGCTGCCGGTCGGCCGGGCACGGTGAGCGATGCGCGCCTGAACTGCGGGACGCGGGGACAGCGATAGACGCATGCGGTGGCCTCCTGGGCGCGTGATGCGGCGAGGTGCGAAGTGCCGATATCGCGCGGGGTGTGAGGTAAACCGTGCAACCGACCGTTTTGCAACAGCAAAGCGCTGTCGGAAGGTTAAATCTGCGACGAGTGGTAGTTGATGCGTGTTAGCCTGGGCCGCACGGTGGAGGCAAGCTTCGGATGGCGGCGGTGGCGGGCGGGGATCATTGTTCGGCCATGAGCACACTCGATGACACACGCTGGGATATGGTTCTCCGCCGCCAGCGGGCGGATTTCCTCTATGCGGTGACCAGCATGGGGATCTATTGCCGGCCGGGCTGCCCGTCGCCGCGGCCGAAGCGGGAGCATGTGCGGTTCTTCGCCGGCTGCGCGCAGGCCGAGGCGGCCGGGTTTCGCGCCTGCAAGCGCTGCGACCCGAAAGGCGAGCGCGAGGCGCTGGCGCGCGCCGTGGTGGAGGACGCCTGCGCGTTCATCGCCGCTTCCGAGACGGCGCCGACGCTGGACCGACTGGCGGTGCGGTCCGGCTATTCGCGGTTCCATTTCCTGCGGCTGTTCCGCGCCCATACCGGACTGTCGCCGCGCGCCTATGGCGAGGGGCTGCGGGCGCGGCGGTTGCAGGCGGCGCTGGCCGGCGGCGCCAGGGTGGCCGATGCGGTGGCCGAGGCCGGGTTCGGCTCCGAGTCGCGGGTGTACGAGGATACCGGGCGGCTGCTGGGGATGACGCCGGGGGCGCTGCGGCGCGGGGCGAAGGGCGAGGTGATCCGCACCGCGCTGGCCGACAGCCCGTTCGGCCGGCTGCTGGTGGCGGCGACCGATAAAGGGGTGTGCTTCATCGGGTTTGCCGAGCCGGATGACGCGCTGCTCGGGCAGTTGCGGCGGCAGTTCCCGCAGGCCGAGATCGTCGCCGACGACGCGGCGCTGACCGCGACGCTGGGCGCGGTGGTGGGGTTCATGCGAGAGCCGGGGGCCGGGCTGGCGCTACCGCTCGATCTGCGCGGCACGGCGTTTCAGTTGCGGGTGTGGGAGGCGCTGCGGCGGATTCCGGCCGGCGAGACGCGCAGCTATGGCGAGGTGGCGGCGATGGTCGGCCGGCCGGCGGCGGTGCGGGCGGTGGCCAGCAGTTGCGCGCGCAATCCGGCGGCGCTGGCGGTGCCGTGCCATCGGGTGGTCGGCGCCGATGGCCGGATGGCCGGGTATCGCTGGGGGGTGGCGCAGAAGCGGGCGCTGCTGGAGCGGGAGAAGGCGGCGGGCGGAAATTAACCTGTCGAATCGATTGCCGAAGCATCGGGCTGCGGGGTAAAACCGGCCCTGGCGCGGGCCGGGCCGCGTGCAACGGCGCGAGGCGCGCATGACAACCATCGTTAGCGATTATCGTGCGCTGCTGAAGGGGCTGTACTGGTATCCGATCCCGTCCTCCGACCAGCCAGTGGTGGCGACGCCGCAGCCGGTGGTGCTGACCTACTCGTTCGCAACGACCGCCGGTGCGGCGACCGGGACTGCGGCGGCGACGTTCCAGCCGTTCTCGGCGGCCGACGCAGCGGTGGCGCGGAGCGAATTGCAGCAATGGGCGCAGGTGAGCGGCGTCACCTTCCTCGAGACGACGGCGCG
>DATJEA010000036.1:0-3490 GCA_035497095.1 Acetobacteraceae bacterium
TGATCGGCACCGTGATGCTATACGTCGACTACACCGTGCCGGTCGCCACGGTGCGCAGCAAGGCCGAGGAGATCGCCCGCGCCTCACCGCTGTGGAACGGCCAGGTGTTCAACTGTGCGGTCACCGACCTGAAGGAGCGCACGATGGAAATTCGCATTTTGATCGATGCCAGCGACTCCGGCCGCGCCTTCGACCTGCGCTGCGAGATGCGGGAGAAGCTGATGGCGTTCCTGCAACAGGACTTCCCGCAGGCGCTGCCACGGATTCGCACCGAACTGCCGCACTCGGCAGCGGCCCGGGCCGCTGCCGCGATGCAACCTGCCGTGGCGGATTGATCCGCATCCCGTGGCGCGGCACTGTGCCGCGTCGTTTCCGGCCAGGAGTTTCCCATGCGCGTGCATCGTATCGCCTCCATCCCCGCCGACGGCATCGGGCCGGAGGTGATCGGCGCCGGTCTGGAAGTGCTGGAGGCGCTGGCGGCGCGCGATGGCGGCTTCCGGCTGGAGGTGACGCAACTGGACTGGAGTTCGGCGCGCTACAAGGCGACCGGCGTCTATATCCCCGAGGGCGGGTTGGACCTGCTGCGCGGCATGGATGCGATCTATTTCGGCGCTGTCGGCGCCCCGGATGTGCCCGACCATCTGTCGCTCTGGGGCCTGCGCCTGCCGATCGCCCAGGGTTTCGACCAGTACGCCAATGTCCGCCCCACCCGCATCCTGCCCGGCGTCGTCTCGCCGCTGCGCGATGTCGGGCCGGGGGATCTCGACTGGCTGATCATCCGCGAGAACAGCGAGGGCGAATATGCCGGCCATGACGGGCGCGCCCATCGCGGCCTGCCCGAGGAGGTGGCCACCGAAGTGGCGATCTTCACCCGCGTCGGCGTCGAGCGGATCATGCGCTACGCCTTCGCCGCCGCCCAAGCCCGCCCGCGCAAGCTGCTCACCGTGGTGACCAAATCCAACGCCCAGCGCTTCGGCATGGTGATGTGGGACGAGATCGCCGCCGAGGTGGCGCGCGACTTCGCCGATGTCACCTGGGACAAGGAACTGGTCGACGCGATGACCATGCGCATGGTCCGCAAGCCGCGCTCGATCGACACCGTGGTAGCGACCAACCTGCATGCCGATATCCTCTCCGACCTCGCCGCCGCGCTGGCCGGCAGCCTCGGCGTGGCGCCGACCGGCAATGTCGACCCCCAGCGCCGCTACCCGTCGATGTTCGAGCCGATCCACGGCAGCGCGTTCGATATCACCGGCAAGGGCATCGCCAATCCGGTTGCCAGCTTCTGGACTGCGGCGCTGATGCTGGAGCATTTGGGCGAGCGCCAGGCCGCCGGCGTGCTGATGGAGGCGGTGGAACAGGTCTGCGCCGCTGGCATCGTGACCCCGGATATCGGCGGCTCGGCGACCACCAGGGAGGTGACGCGGGCGGTCTGCGAGGTGCTGCGTGGCATCAACCTGCACCCGTCCAAACCCGGCTAACGCCAGCGCAGGAACCACTTCTCCAGCCGGCCGATGATCCACGACGCCGCCAGCCCCATCGCACTCAGCAGCACGATGCCGGCCAACAAATTATCGGTGTCGTAGAGATTGCCGGCGGCCAGCACGAAGGCGCCGATGCCCTTCTCGGCACCGATCATCTCGGCCGCCACCAGCAGCACGATGGCGATCGACACGGTGATGCGAAACCCGGCGAGGATGGTCGGCAGCGCCCCCGGCAGCACGATCTTGCGCACCACCGCTGACCACGACAGCCCGAAGCTCTGCCCCATGCGAATGAGGTTGCGCGGCACCGCATCGACGCCGGCGACCACGTTGATCACGGTGGGAAAGAACACCCCGAACGCCAGGGTCACCACCTTCGAGCCCTCGCCGATGCCGAACCAGATGATGAACAGCGGCACCAGCGCGATCTTTGGGATCGGGAACAGCGCCGAGACCACCGCCATGCCCGGCGAGCGCGCCAGCGTGAACAGCCCGACCACCAGCCCCGCCAGCAGCCCGGCAGCGGTGCCGATCGACCAGCCGATCGCCAGCCGCTGCAGGCTGATCGACAGATTCGCCCATAATTCGCCGCTGACCGCCAGCGCATACAGCGCCTGCGCGATCGCCCACGGGGTCGGCAGGAACTTGGTGGAAATCCACCCCGCCGAAGCGCCGCCCTGCCACAGCAGCACGCACACCACCAGCGTCGCCACCGAGGCCACCGGGATATCACGTGGCGCGAAGCCGCCGCCGCGGAACCGGATCTCAGCCATTCACCCGCTCCCGGTCCGCCTGCGCCGCATCATCGCGGATCATCGCCCAGAGATGCTGCTCGATCGCCAGCAGATCGGCGTCGTCGGCCGCCCTGCCCTGCAACGGCCGGTCGATCCGCACGATCTCGCGGATGCGCCCCGGCCGGCGCGACAGCACCACCACCTGCTGCCCCAACCGCACCGCCTCGGCCAGGTTATGCGTGACATAGACGGTGGTGACTCCCAGCCGCGCGATGGTCTCGGCAAACTCGTCGAGCAGCAGCCCGCGGGTCTGCGCATCCAGCGCGGAGAGCGGTTCGTCCATCAGCAGTACCGCCGGACGCACCGCCAGCGCGCGGGCGATGCCGACCCGCTGGCGCATGCCGCCGGACAACTGGCGCGGCCAGGCAGCGGCGAAATCGGCCAGCCCGGTGAGGTGCAGCACCTCCGCGACCCGCGCCGTCCGCTCGGCGCGCGTGAGCCTGCTGCCTTCCAGCGCCAGCGCGACATTGCCGGCGACGCTGCGCCAGGGCAGCAGCGCGAAATCCTGGAACACATAGGTCAGCGCGTTGAGGCAGTCCGGCGCCACGGCTCCTTGCATCACCACCCGCCCCTGCCCCGGCGCCAGCATGCCGCCGAGGATCGCCAGCAGCGTCGATTTGCCGCAGCCTGACGGCCCGATCAGCACCGTCACCTCACCGGGCCGCGCCTCCAGCTCGATGCCTTCCAGCACGCGCAAACCCCCGAACGCGTGGCTCACGCCATGCAGCGCCAGCCGCACCGCCGAACTCGTGCGGCCAGCACCGCTCATCGCGTCGGCAGGAATCCGGTATCGATGATCGCGTCGGCGTCCACCTTGCCTTTCACCATGCCCTGCGCCTCGTACCAGGTCAGTTGCCGGCGCACATCGGCGACATCGAGCGCGCCGCCTTCGTCGTACCAGCCAATGCCGGCCGTGATCTTCTGCTCCGCCTTCGGGTCACCAGTGAACACGTATCTGGTGATATCGGCGATCGCCGCATCGGTGGCGGCGTCGTAGATCGGCTTGTGCTGCGCGTCGAACCGCAGGAAGGCGGCGCGGTAATCGGCGATGCCCTTCTGGTAGCCGACGCAGAACGCCTTCACATCCGCTGGCCGCTGCCGCACCACCGCCCCCGAGGCAAACAGCGCGGTGATCTGATACGGCAGCACATCGCCGACCCAGCCGATGATCCTGGCATCCCCGCTGGCCTCGGCCGGCAGCGCCATCGAGGC
>DATJEA010000037.1:0-9835 GCA_035497095.1 Acetobacteraceae bacterium
GGGGCCGGGGGCGGGTTCGGCGATGACGTTTTCGATCACCGCCATTTTCTCGGCCGGGATGCCCCATTCGACGAAGCGGGTGGCGAGGAACTGGCTGGGGGCGATGAACTGGTCGACCAGGGCGAAGAAGCGGTGCAGGTAGGTGTGGCGGAGGAAGAAGTCGGCGCGGGGGATGTCGGGGTAGCAGCGGTTGCAGGCGCGCGGCGAGGCGGCGTGGCACAGCGACAGGTCGGGCCTGGTGACCATCTGGCCCATGTGGTTGCAGATCGCCTGGAATTCGTGGAGGGTCAGCACGATGCGGACGCTGGGCAGGATTCTACGGGCGATCAGAAAGGCTTCGACGCCGAAATTCATGTAGTGGTGGAAGTGCAGGATGTCGGGCTGGAGTTCGCGCAGCACGGCCTCGAAGGCGCGCGGGAAGGCTTCGTCGGTGTTGGCGAATTTGAACCAGTCGAAGCCACCGGCGGCGTAGAGGAATTCGCGGTCGGAGAACGGCTGGCTGATGGCGCTGCCGAGGCGGCCGGCGGCGGGCTCGCGGCTGCAGCCCAGCAGCCAGGTGTCCCAGCCCCCTCGTGCGCGGAACTGCTCGAACAGGCGCCAGGCGGCGAGCTCGGAGCCGCCGTGCGAGACGGCGGGGTGGCTGTTGGAGAGGATCAGCAGGCGGGGCATGGCGGGGCGAGTTCGGCAAGCGTTGCCGCCCAGCGGCGTTCGTGCAGCCAGGCGTTGAACAGCGTGAAGTTGCGGCGCCAGAGCTGCTCGGGGCCGGTCTGCGATTGGCGTTCCAGGTGGTACAGCGTGGTGTCGAGATCGACGGCAGAGGACAGGCCGCGGGCGCGCAGTTTCAGGCAGAGATCGGCGTCCTCGAAATCGCCGATCAGGTAGGCTTCGTCGAAGCCGCCGAGGTCGAGCGCCAGATCGCGGCGCAGCATCAGGCAGGCGCCGGTGATGGCGGGGGCGGCGTGCAGGCCGCGTTCGGCGGGCGGGCGCCAGCCTTTGCGGTCGTGGATGGGGAAATGCCAGCCGCCCATGACCGGGATGCGCTCGAAATGCATGCCCTGGTGCTGCACGCTGCCATCCTCGAACACCAGCAGCGGGCCGACGGCGCCGAGGCTGGGGTTTTCCGCGAGGCGGGCGGCGAGGCGTTCCATCCAGTCGGGCGTGGCGGGGAAGACGTCGGAGTTGAGGAAGCAGACATTGTCGCCGCGCGCGCTCTCGAGGCCGATATTGTTGGCCGGGGCGTAGCCCATGTTGCGGTCGAGTGCGAGCAGGCGCAGCGGGATGCGGAAGCGCTGGTAGATCGAGGCGGCGAGGTTCTCGGCGTCCCAGCGCAGGGCGGGGTCGTCGAGCACGTAGAGGTATTCGACGGCGAAGGCCGGGGTGTGGCGGGAGAGCAGGGCGAACTGGTATTCCATGAAGTCGAGCCGGCCGTAGAGGGTGACGATGACCGACAGCGCCGGGGATTCCGGCTGCGGGCCGAAGCTGATGCCTTGCACGATCGGGCGGGTTTGCAGCCGCACCGCGTTGAACGCGGCGATGCTTGGGCCGAGCACGTTGTCGAACGCCGGCGGCACCGCGTTGTAGCGCACGTTGACGCGGTCGGCGAGGAAGCGGATCGCCTCCATCTCGCGCAGCCTTGGGGTGTTGAGGCCGCGATGGGCGATCTGGCCGTCGGTGGTTTCCACCTCCAGGTAGGCGACGGTGTCGGGCTGCCAGGAGTCCGGCAGGTGGGCGATGAAGCCGCTGCGCAACTCGCCGGTCAGGCCGTGCTGGGCACCGACGCTGTCGCGGACGTCCGGCCGGTCGTGGCGGATGGCGTCGGCCAGGCGCAGTTCGGTGTGGCGCGGGCCGCAATGCAGGCGGATGGCGTGGACCGCGCCGGGGGCGGCCAGCATCCAGCCGGCGATGGTCAGGCCATGCGGCGGGCAGATGATCGCCTCTTCCATCTCCAGGAACACCGGCTGGCGTAGCAGCGGCAGGGTGTTGGCGCCGTTGAAGAAATGCCGGCGGGCGAGGGCGACCAGGCTCGTGCGGGCCGGGCTCTCGGGCAGGCGCTCCAGCACCGGCAGCAGCAGGGCCGCGAGCGCCTGGTCGTGGCAGGCGCGGGCTTCGGGCGGCGGCGCCAGCGTCCAGGCGTCGCCGCCGGGCAGGGTGAGGGTGAGGGTGGTGGGGGGCGCGGCTGGCGGTTCCGGCATCGGGATGAAGCCGGCGACGGCGACGCCGAATTCGGCGATGTCGGGGCGTGGGTAGCTGGCGATGGTGGCCTGTGCCAGGAGATCGCCGTCCGCGAAGCGCAGTACGGCGGGCAGCGTGGCGTCCGCCAGCAGCGGCAGGGCGGGGCTGACCCAGCCGGTGAACAGCCAGCCACCGGCGCTGGCGTGGTGGCCGAACTGCTCCAGATGGCCGGTCCCGGTGGCGGCGGGGGGTGCGGCAGCCGGCGGCGGGGCGGGGGCAAGGGGCGCGGCCTCCACCGATGCGGCCGGCCTTGGCGGGCGGTGCAGCAGGGCGGCGAAGGCGTCGCGCAGGCGGCCGGCGGCAACCGCCTCGGCGAGGTCGGCGTTGTCGGCGAGAAAGGCCGCCAGATTGATGCCGGGGGCCGGCGGGTGCAGCGCGAACACGCCGAATTTGAGGAAATACTCGTAGCCCGACAGCACCGCGCCGGCTTCGATGGCAGCGGCCGCCTCCGGCTGCGTGGCGCGGTAGAACTGCTCGGAGAATTGCGCCAGCGGATCGCGCCAGGGCGGCCCGGATTGCTCGCCGAACTGGCACAGATAGGCGTGCAGCGCGCAGGCATGGTGCCCGGCGTCGATCTCGGCGGCGAGCTCGGGGTAGCTGGCGCGGAACCAGGCCGGGTCGAAATACGGCGACACGCGCTGATCCTCGCCGGTGGCCCAGGCGTGGTGCAGGAAGCGCTCGAACGGGCCCGCCCCCCCGCCAGTATCGCTGCCGCTGGCGTCCTGCTGACTGGCCGGGTCGAACAGCGGGTGGGCGATGCGGCCCTCGGCGGCGCCGGCCTTCAGGTAGTGGTCGTAGCGGTTGACGCAGCCGGCATCGGCCAGCGCGGCCTCGGTGATATCGGTGGTGCTGGCGGCGTAGACGTCCTCGTCATACAGCCAGTGCGGCGTGTGGGTCAGGTAGCCGATGGCGCAGTAATGCGCGTAGCCGGAAGCGATGCGGCCGGCGGCGATCTCGGCGGCGATGGCGGGGTAGCGCAGGCGGTACCACGCCTCGTCGAAGAACATATTGGGCGACAGACCGGCGGGGGCGCCGGACTCCAGGTAGTGGCGGCGCAGCGCGGCGGGGCTGGTGTCGTCCAGCTCGGCGGCCAGTTCGGGAGTGGCGAGCAGATACCAGGCGGCGTCGAACTGGCACCAGGCGGCGCGGCGCGGGTGGCGCGGCGCCAGGGTGAGGTCCGGCTCGGCGAGGGTGTCGTTCATGCCGTGCCGTAGCCGTGCGGGTGGGCCAGCCGCCAGCGCCAGGCGGTGGCGACGATCTCGTCCAGTGCCGCGAAGCGTGGCGCCCAGCCGGTTTCCCTGCTGATCCGGCCGGAGGCGGCGACCAGCACCGCCGGGTCGCCCGGGCGGCGGGGGGCGAGGCGGTGCGGCACCGTGCGGCCGCCGACCCGCTCGACGGCGCGCAGCACGTCGAGCACCGAATGGCCGGCGGCGCTGCCGAGATGGTAGGTGACGCTGCCCTGCCGCAGCCGATCGAGCGCCAGCAGATGGGCGTCGGCGAGGTCGGTTACATGCACGTAGTCGCGGATGCAGGTGCCGTCCGGGGTGGCATAGTCGCCGCCGAACACCGAGAGCGGCGGCCGGCGGCCCAGCGCCGCGTCGATCGCCAGCGGGATCAGATGGGTCTCCGGCCGATGGTCCTCGCCCAGCCGGCCGTCCGGGTCCGCGCCGGCGGCGTTGAAGTAGCGCAGCACGGCGTGGCGCAGGCCATGCACCCGCCCGGCCCATAGCAGCGCCCGCTCCAGCATCCATTTGCTCTCGCCGTACGGGCTGCCGGGATCGATCGCCGCGGCCTCGTCGATCGGCGCGGCGCCGGCAGTGCCGAACAGCGCGGCGGTGGAGGACAGCACGAAATGCGGCACGCCGTGGCGGATGCAGGCCTCGATCAGCCGCAGCCCGTTGCCGGTATTGGCGACCAGGTAGCCGAGCGGATCGCGCATCGACTCGCCGACCAGCGACAGCGCGGCGAAGTGGAACACCGCATCCCAGCGCCCATCGGCCAGTGCCGCATCCACCGCGCCGCGATCGGCGAGATCGGCCTCGATCAGCCGCAGGCCGGGCGGCACCGCGGCGCGATGGCCGGTGGACAGATTGTCGAACACCACGCACTCGTCACCGCGCGCTACCAGGGCGGCGACCAGATGGCTGCCGATGAAGCCGGCGCCGCCGGTGACCAGGATGCGGCGTGCCATCGTCTAGGCGTCCGCGAGCGCGGGCATGATGTCGGTCTCGGCGCGCAGCCAGGCCAGATAGCCGCCGCGCCGCGTGTCGAACGGGTCGGGGAAGGCGGCTTTGAGGTCGCGGCGCTCGCGGTACAGCACGCGCGCCGGCTTCGGGATCGGGGTGCCGTCGGAGAAGCTGCCATAGGCCCATTTATGCCGGTCGGCCTCCGGCACGGTTTGCAGCAGCAATTCGCGCTTGTACCAGTTGACCAGCTCGTAGACCTCGACATTGTCCCGCGCGTACCGCTGGGTCATGGCGTCGCCGATCTTGCCGATCTTGGTGAAGTGATAGAATTTCAGCGGCGATCCGTTGGCCCGCAAGCCGCCATCCATCCCGAACCGCAGCGTCCGCCGGCTCAGGTTCCAACTGGCGACGTTGTAGCCGGGGTCGCGCTCCACCACCACGCGGTCGAACAGCGCCGGCACCAGGTCGCAGTATTTCTGGTCGGTGAAGATGCCGCGCTCCGGCGCATCGTAACAGGCGCGATACAGCATGCTGGCCCACCAGGCGGCGAACGCGCGGCCGGTGCGGTCGCGCCGGGCGGCGACGAAGCCGAGGTTGAAGATGCCATATTGCAGCGAAGTCATCTCGTTGTCGATCACCGCGAGCTCGGTGCTGTTCGGCTCGGTCTGGTGCGGCGTCAGCACGACCGAGCCGTGATCCAGCCGCTTCAGGATGCCGTCCAGCGGGTTGAACACGCCGATATCGGGGTCGAGATAGATCACCTTGTCGTAGCCGGGGCTGCCGTCCGGCGGGTCGAGCAGCCAGGCCATCATATGGCCCTTCACCGCGGTGCAGGCCTCCACCACGTCGTGCTTGAACATCCAGGCGGCGAAATCCGGCACGCCGAGGCTGCGCGCCTCCAGGATATGGTCGAAGCCGGCCAGCGCGTCGCCGGGCAGGTCGGCCGGCTCGCGGTCCACCACCATCGCCCACAAATCCCAGTCCGGATGCAGCCGCTTCAGCGTCTTGGCCAGGATTCGGGCGCGGCTCAGATAGCCATAATTGAAGCTGCTGTAGCAGGCGACGCGGGTCATATGCGCTGGTCCATGGCTCGGCTCACCACTCGGCCATCGCCAGCCGCAGATAATGCCGGCTGAGCCGCAGCGAGACGGTGAGCGTGCCGGCGCCGCCGGTATCGATCACCGCGTCGCCATCGGTCCATTGCACGCCGTCGCGCGCGCTGCGCCAGCCGGCGACGCGGCGCGGGTCGCCGGGCGGCACCGGCGTGCCGTCCAGCAGCAATTCGCTGACCGCGACCCCGACCCTGGCGCGGCTGCCGCCATCCTGTTCGGGCAGCACGCGGCTGGACATCAGGCGCACCCGGCCGGCCTGCGGCGGCAGGCGGAAGCTCCAGCTATCGGCGCGCCGCGCCGGCAGCAGCGTCTGGCCGCCGACCAGCAGCGAGAGGCTGGGCGCCATGGTCAGCATCGTGGCCGGCAGCGAGCGGCCGTCCTGCGCCAGGTCGACGGTGGCCGTGGTGCCGGTCAGCCTGAGCCGCCCGGTCTCCCGCCCGGCGCCGGCGCGCGCCTGCACGTAGCTCACCGCCGAGCCGTCGAGGAAGAAGGCATCGAGCGCCGCGGCATCGGTCAGCACCACGCCGCGGCGGTGCCGGCGCACCGCATCGGCGACATTGCCGGAATCGGCCAGCGCCACCACGTCGGCGCCGGCGCAGAACCCCTCATAGGCGACATAGGAGAACGTCTCCGGCCAGGGCGACAGCACCAGCAGCAGGTCGATGGCGTGCTCGGCCAGCGCGTTGACCATCGCCATCCGGTTCGAGGCGCTGACCTTGGTCGGCACGCAGACCAGGTCGCGCATCGGCTGCAACGCCTCGGCGGAGGCGAAATGGTAGAATCGGTAGGCCGCGGTATCGCGGCAGCGCAGCGCCAGATCGAGAAACAGCGGCCAGCCCTTCTGCGGCGTGGTGAAGCCGACGAAGCCGACCCGCACCGGGTCCTCGGCGGTGCCGAGCTTCGGGCGCCGCCGGGCCGGGCCGGGCGGCTGCGGCTCCAGCATCGCGTTCTCATGCACCCGCGCGGTGCGATAGGGCAGGTGGGCCGCGCGCAGCCAGATATCCAGCGCCGCGCGCGACGGCGCCAGCACGTGGAACTGCAGGCTCTCGAACATCTGCCTGACCCGGCGCAGATAGGCCGGGCGGGTGTCGCCATGCACGCAGACCATGCAGGCGAGACTCTCCGGCGGCGGGCCGGCGCAATACTCCACCTTGTCGCGCATCAGGTTATAGCCGTCGCATACCGAGGCGTAGTCATGCACCCAGAACACGCTGTCGCGCACCCGCATCGCCTGCGCCAGCGCCACCAGGTCGGAACTGCGATGGCCGAAAAACGAATGCAGCGCGAACAGCCTTGGCGCCGGCAGGTCGTCGGCCAGGCTGGCCAGCGCCTGGATCAGCGCCGGCGCCTTGACCAGGCCGATGAACACGCCGTCCAGCACCACCTGCAACTCGGCCGGCTCGGCCTGCTCCGGGTCCAGCGTCAGCCGCGCCAGGGCAGGGGAGATGTGCAGGTAGATCACGTGATTGGCGGCGAACAGCCGCTGCTCGTCGGCGATCAGCACCTGCACGCCGCCGGTATAGTCGATATAGCGGTCATGGCTGGCGGCCAGCACAATGCCGCGGGCGCCGGGCAGCGCCTTGTGCAGATAGGCGCCGATATCCTCGGCTTCGAGCAGCGGCGCGCGCGGCGGCGCCACCGGCCAGGGCGCGATGCGCAGCGGGTTGACCGCCTGCTCGGCGGCCGGGCGACGCAGGCCGCCGGGGCGCTGCGCCAGCCGCCCCTCGTCTTTGCCGGCGACCACGTAGTGATACAGCGGGTTGATGCCGGCGTCGCGGATATCGGGATAGGCTTCGAGATACCAGCCGGTATCGAACCACGGATTGGGGTTGCGGCCTTCCTTCCAGCCGGCGTCGTAGTAATGCCGGCAGGGGTCCATGTCGGCCTCGGCGATATCGCGGTAGCGGCCGAGGTAATAGGCGGTGTCCACCGCGGCGGCGACCACCGCATAGCGTGGATCGTCGGCGCCGGCGGTGCTGCCGGCCGGCGGGCGCGGCGGCAGGCTGCGCGGGCTGAGCGGGAAGCGGGCATAGAGCACTGGTCCCGCGGCCACTTGCCCCGCAAGCACTGGGGCAGCCCCCTCCTGCTGCGGCTTGATGCCCCGTACGGTGGCGCCAGGAGCGCGGTTCGGCGTGGTGATATCCATGCGGCAGGGCGTCTCGACGGTCGGGGCGTCTCGTCAGCGAGGCGTCAGCGATGCAAGGTTGGTATCCCAGCCCCACATCACCCGCAAGCGCCAGTTTATGTTTTGGCCAGTTCGCGCCTCAGCCGGTTGGTGCCAGCGACTTGGTGAAGAAATCAGCATAGGCGAACAGCCCGACCTGGCCGCCGGTGTGCAGGAACACCACGTTCTCGTCCTTGCGGAAACTGCCCTTGCGGATCAGGTCGATCAGCCCGGCCATGGCTTTGCCGGAATACACCGGGTCGAGGAAGATCGCCTCGGTGCGGGCCAGCAGCGTCACCGCCTCGGCCATGCCCTCGGTGGGGATGCCGTAGCCGGCGCCGACATAGTCGCAATTCGCCTCCACCGCCTCGCGCCGGATGCCGCCCCTGACGCCGATCTTCTCGGCGGTGGCCTGGGCCAGCTTGTAGACATTGGCCTCCTGCCTGTCCTTCGGCGCGCGCACGCCGATGCCGAGCACGCGGATGCCGGAATTGAGCGCCTCGAAGCCGGCGACCAGCCCGGCCTGGGTGCCGGCCGAGCCGGTGGCGTGCACCACCCGGTCGATCCGCAGGCCGAGGTCGTTGGCCTGCGACATCAGTTCCAGCGCCACGTTGGCATAGCCCAGCGCGCCGGTCGTGTTGGAGCCGCCGCCGGGGATCACGTAGGGCACCTCGCCGGCTTCTTTCAGTCGCGCGCCGACCTCCTCGATCGCCGCCTGCATGTCGGTGCCTCCCGGTCGGTATTCGATGTTGGCGCCCATCAGCCGGTCGAGTAGCACGTTGCCGCCGTCGTTATAATCGCTGTCGTTGGTCTGCACCCGATGCTCCAGCAGGGCGGTGCATTTCAGCCCGAGCTTGGCCGCCACGGCGACGGTCTGGCGGACGTGGTTGGACTGCACCGCGCCCTGGGTGACGATATGGGTGGCGCCCTGGGCCAGCGCCTCGCCCATCAGGAATTCCAGCTTGCGGTTCTTGTTGCCGCCGGTGGCCACCCCGGTGCAGTCGTCACGCTTGATCCAAAGCTGCGGGCCGCCCAGGTGCTTGGTCAGGTTGGGCATGAATTCCAGCGGCGTGGGCGCGTGGCAGATTTTCACGCGCGGGAAACGGGAGAGATGCATGGTGGGGGTCTTTCATTGAGCGGCGGGCATGATTGGCGAGCGGGCGCCCGCACGGCGGTCATCAAGGCGTGGCCGGACTCTTTACAATTCCTGCCGCGCAAAGCAACCCGGCCCCCCCGCGCCGTGACCGGGTGTAACGCCTGCGCCGGCCGATGGTCTTTCCGGCTCGTGGCACGCAACCGTTGAACACGCCGCCTGGTTGGGCGCAGAGTGGCGCGGTCCGCCCGAAGATTCCGTGCCGGCGGCGGCATCCGCCGCGATGGCCCGGACGTATGGCTAGCGAACGCATGTGGTTGGCAAAAGGACAGGACAATGTTTATTCACAGGCGACGCGGCTGGGAGATCAGGGAAAGCCGGGTGACCCCCGAGGCGATGGTGCGCGACCGCGCCGCATGGCTCAACAAAGTGGGGCTCGGCAGCGCGGGGCTGAACCGGCGCGCGGTGCTCGGCGGTGCGGCGGGCGCGGTGGCGCTGGGCGCCGCGCCACCGGCCAGCGCGGCGTTCTTCAGCGGTTTGTTCGGCGGCGGTGGGCCGGCGCCAAAGCCGCCCGAACTGGCCGCGATGCCGGCGCCGCAGAACACCCGCTACCAGGCCGGGCGGGCGCTGACCGCGGAGAATGTGGCAACGCATTACAACAACTACTACGAGTTCGACGGCTCCAAGACCGTGACCCCGGCCGCCTATGCGCTGCCGGTGTCGCCGTGGAACATCGAGATCGCCGGCATGGTGGAGAAGCCGCGCAGCATCGGGCTGGAGGACCTGCTGAAGCAGGTGAAGCTGGAGGAGCGCATCTACCGGCATCGCTGCGTCGAGGCCTGGGCGATGACGGTGCCGTGGACCGGCTTCCCGCTCGCCGAGATGGTCAAGCTGGCGGCGCCGAGCAGCGGTGCGAAATACATGGTGTTCACCACTCTCGTGGACAAAAAGGTGATGCCGGGGCTGAGCCAGGGCTTCTATCCCTGGCCGTATACCGAGGGGGTGACGATGGCCGAGGCGATGAACGAGTTGTCGTTCCTGTCGCTCG
>DATJEA010000038.1:0-8788 GCA_035497095.1 Acetobacteraceae bacterium
ACCGGCTGTTCGGCACCTACCGCGCCTACCCCAAGGCCGGCCAGCGCGGCATGATGATCGGGCTCGACGAGTTCCGCGATCGCCGCGAGGTGTGGCTGTGGTGGATGCTGACCCAGCCGTGGCGGCGATAGTGGCGATTTCGGCGGAAATTATGTCCCGAAACGTGCAAAACCCGCGCCGCCACCCGAGCCAAACCGGCCCCGGATGGGCGGCGAAACCGGCTGCAATCGGAGGATATGTATGTCTTATCATCGTCTCAAAACGGCCCTTTCTGGCGCCCGATGAACTGGCTGCACATCGCGCCATCGGCGACCGCGGCGTTTCTTGCCTCGCTGGTGGAATTCGTCGAGGCGGCGACCGTCGTGCTGGCGGTGGGCGCGGTGCGCGGCTGGCGCTCGGCGCTGGTCGGCACGGCGATCGCGGCAGCGGTGCTGTGCGCGCTGGTGCTGCTGCTCGGGCCGGCGCTGGCCGAGGTGCCGGAGCGGGGGCTGCAACTGGTGGTCGGGCTGCTGCTGCTGCTGTTCGGCATGCGCTGGCTGCGCAAGGCGGTGCTGCGCGGCGCCGGGATTCTGGCGCTGCATGACGAGGAGGCGATCTTTCGCAGCCAGAGCGCCAATTTGCGGCTGGCGCGGGTCTCCGTGCGCTGGGGGGTCGACCCGGTCGCCACCGCGACGGCGTTCAAGGCGGTGCTGCTGGAGGGGGTGGAGGTGGCGTTTATCGTGATCGCGGTGGCCGCCGGCGGCGCCGGGCTGGTGGGGCCGGCGGCGGCGGGCGCCGCGTTGGCCGGGGTGGTGGTGGTCGGGCTCGCTGTCGTTGTGCATCGGCCGTTGGCGCAAGTGCCGGAAAATACGCTGAAATTCGCGGTCGGCATGCTGATTTCGGCGTTCGGGGTGTTCTGGACCGGCGAGGGGCTGGGCATCGCCTGGCCGGGGCAGGATCTGGCGCTGCTGGCGCTGGTGGCGGTGATGCTGGTGGCCGGGCTGGTCGGCGTGCGGCTGGCGGGAGAGCGGTGATGCGGGCGGTGGTGGCCGAGATCATCGGGTTGTTCGTCGATGACGGCGCGCTGGCGGTGGGATTGCTGGTGTGGTGCGCCGTGGTGGCCGGGGTTCGCGCCGTGCTGCCTGGGCTGCCGCTGCTGGCGGGGGGGCTGCTGGCGCTCGGTTGCGTGGTGATCCTGCTGGTCAATATCCGCCGGGCGGCGGTCAGCCGTCCGCCATCAGGGCGCCCATCGCGCGGCGCATGAACATCCGTTTCAGCGGGCCGATGCGGTGCACCGCGGCGATGCCGAGGCCGCGGGCGAGGCGGAGTGGGGGGATGTCGTTGCTGAACAGCCGGTCGAGCGTGTCGGTGGCGGCCAGCATCAGCAGGTTGTCGGGGCGGCGGGCGGCCTGGTAGCGGCGCAGCAGGGCGGCGGCGCCGAGGTCTTCGCCGCCGGCATGGGCGGCGATCAGCAGGTTGGCCAGCGCGGCAATGTCCCGAAAACCGAGGTTGAGGCCCTGGCCGGCGATCGGGTGGATGCCGTGCGCGGCGTCGCCGACCAGAGCCAGGCGGGGCGCGGTGTAGCGCTGCACCAGCATCGCCGAGAGCGGATAGCTCCAGCGACGGCCGAGCAGGCGCAGCGGGCCGAGATGATCGCCGAGGCGGCGGGCGAGCTCGGCGATGAAGCGGGGCTCGTCGAGCCGCATGATGTGCGCGGCCATGGCGGTGCGCTCGGTCCAGACGATTGCTGAGACGTTGGGGGCGGAGACGTTGGGCGCGGCCTCGGTGGCGGCCATCGGCAGTTGCGCGAACGGGCCGCCGGGCAGGAAGTGCTCCAGCGCGACGCCGTGATGCGGCACGTCGTGGGCGATGCAGCAGACGATCCCGGTCTGGTCATACGGCAGATGGGTGACCGGGATGCCGGCTTGTTCGCGCAATGCGCTGCGGCGGCCATCGGCGGCGATCACCAGACGGGCGGTGATGCGGGGGCCACCCTGGATCTGGATCGTGGCGGTATCCGGCCCGCGCTGCACGGCGGCTTTGGCCGGGGCGAACAAATGCAGGTTCGGCAGGTCGGCCATATGGGCGTTCAGCGCCATGCGCAGGCTGCGCGCCTCGACCATCCAGCCGAACGGGGCGTCGCCGATCTCAGCCGCGTCGAAATGCAGGAACAGCGGCGAGGCGGGGCGGCCGAGCTTGCCGTCGGAGACGCGGATGCCGGTGATCGGGCCGGGGGTGTAGGGCAGGCGGTCCCACAGGCCGGAGTCCTGCATCACCGCGCGGGAGCCGGCGGCGATGGCGTAGGCGCGACCGTCGAAATCCGGATGCTCCATCGGCGGCAGCGCGGCACGGTCGATGATCGCGGTGGCGATGCCGGCGCTGGCCAGCCGGCAGGCCAGGGCGCCGCCGACCGGGCCGGCGCCGACCACGCAAACCTGCACGTCCCGTTGCTCCGGCATCGGCGTTCTCCGCGAATTCTGCCTCCGGTTTGAGCGGATGGCTAGGCTGGGTGCGGGCGGGGCGGCAGAAACTGCCCGCATAATGTGCAGACCCTCATCATGTTGCGCCGCAGCGCGCGGAATTCGGACCGGCACGGTTCTTGAACAGCGCCTTGCGACCGAACGCAGGATCAGGGCACGACATGCAGTCTAGCATCGCGATCATCAAGCCCACCATAAGCCGCGCCGCGCTGGCGCTGCCGGCGCTGCTGGTGGCAGGGCCGGCCTGGGCGGCGAACATCGACTCCGGCGATACCGCCTGGATGCTGACCAGCACCGCGCTGGTGCTGCTGATGACGATTCCCGGACTGGCGCTGTTCTATGCCGGCATGGTGCGCAAGAAGAACATCCTGGCGACCATGATGCAGTCGTTCATCATCTGCTGCCTGGTGACGGTGGTGTGGATGGTAGCCGGCTACTCGCTGGCGTTTTCCAATGGCGGGGCGCTGCTCGGCGATTTTTCCCGGCTGTTGCTGAACGGTCTGGGCGCCAATTGGGACAAGCCGTTCGTGATGGGCAGCGGCGCCGACGCGGTGGTGAACACCATCCCGGAGACGGTGTTCATGATGTTCCAGATGACCTTCGCGATCATCACGCCGGGGCTGATCGCCGGCGCGTTTGCCGACCGGATGAAGTTCTCGGCGCTGTGCGTGTTGGTGGTGGCGTGGTCGCTGCTGGTCTACGCGCCGATCGCGCATTGGGTGTGGGGCTATCATGGCTGGATCGGCGTGCTGGGGGCGGCGGATTTCGCCGGCGGCACGGTGGTGCATATCAACGCCGGGGTGGCCGGGCTGGTGTGCGCGCTGGTGATGGGCAAGCGGGTAGGCTACGGCAGCGACAACATGGCGCCGTACAATCTCGGCCTGGCGGTGGTCGGCGCCAGCCTGCTGTGGGTCGGCTGGTTCGGCTTCAATGCCGGTTCGGCGCTCTCCTCCGGCGGGCGGGCCGGCATGGCGATGGCGGTGACGCAGATCGCCACCGCGGCGGCGGCGCTGGCCTGGACGTTTGCCGAGTGGGTGCACAAGGGCAAGCCGAGCGTGCTGGGGGCGATTTCCGGCGCGGTGGCCGGGCTGGTGGCGATCACCCCGGCCTCCGGCTTCGTGCTGCCGGGGCCGGCGCTGATCATCGGGCTGATCGCCGGCGTGGTGTGCTTCTGGACCGCGAGCGGGATGAAGCGGCGGTTCGGCTACGACGACAGCCTGGACGCGTTCGGGGTGCATGGCGTCGGCGGCATGGTCGGCGCGCTGCTGACCGGGGTGTTCGCGTTCGGGCCACTGTCCGGCGGGGCCTATGTCGGGGGCACGGCACTGCTGGGCAAGCAGGCGATCGCGGTGGGCGCGACGCTGGTCTATTCCGGGGCGGTGACCTTTGTGCTGCTGAAGATCATCGATGCGTCGATCGGGCTGCGGGTGAGCGAGGAGGAGGAGCGCGAGGGGCTGGACGTGGTGCTGCATGGGGAGCGGCTGGGGTAAGGCGAAGGCAAGTGTAAGGCAGCAGTTCTTTTTTGAAAAAAAGAACCAAAAAACTTTGTTCGCCTTGCAACATCGGTGACGCGGAGAATCCCGAGTCTCCAAAACGAATAAAAAGTTTTTTTGCTTCTTTTTGTTCACAAAAACAACGCCTTACTTTTCCCTGGCTTCCCTGACCAACCGCACCAGTTCGCTGCGCACGCCGCCAGCGTCGGCCACCGGGGCAGACCAGGCGATGCGGACGACGTGTTCGTCGAGCGCCAGGTCGCAGCCGTCGAGATCGGCGGCGACCATGCGCCAGGGGCCGGCGGCGCCCTGGGTGGCGCCGAGCAGGGCCAGGGCGTCGGCGTGGTCGGTGTTGCAGTGGGCGAGGATGGCGGCTTCGGCGGCGGATATGGCGGCGGCGTGGGCGGGGTTGGGCAGCAGGTCGGCGGTTTTCAGGCTTGTGGCGCTGGCGAAGCCGCCGACGAAGATCGCGGCCGTGGGGCGGATGCGCCAGAGGGTGAAATCGGGCAGATCGGCGTAGTGGGTGGCGTAGGGGTGCAGCGCCAGCCAGCGGGCTTTCAGGGCCGGGTCGGGTTCCGGCTCGGCCAGCCCGGTGATGGTCAGGCGGGGGGTGGTTTGCGGATTGGGGCCGGGTTG
Source organism: Acetobacteraceae bacterium (assembly GCA_035497095.1). Taxonomy (GTDB): domain Bacteria; phylum Pseudomonadota; class Alphaproteobacteria; order Acetobacterales; family Acetobacteraceae; genus 70-18. The sequence continues at coordinate 4,589 of DATJEA010000038.1, forward strand.
CTCGCCGGTGACCAGCACCGAGCAGCGCGGTTCGGCGCGCAGGTGCCTGGTATGGCGGGAGATGCCGGACAGCAGCAGCAGCAGCGACAGGTCGGGCGCTGAGGCCGGGGTGATCAGCGAGGCGAAGGGCTGGCCATCGGTGGCGGTGGCCAGGGTTCCGGCGCGGGCTGCGCGCAGCAGGCAGCGGGCCTGCCAGGGAATCGTCGTTCGGTCCGCCATATTCCGTTCACTCTCCATCCTCGTTGCGCCACAATCGCGGTCCATCCTGCACCGACTGACGCAACGGGACGCACGCCATGAAACAGACAATCGCCCTGGTCGACGACGACCGCAACATCCTGACCAGTGTTTCGATGACGCTGGAGCAGGAGGGTTTCCAGGTGCGCACCTATACCGACGGCGAGAGCGCGTTGCAGGACATTACCGCGCGGCCGGTGGATCTGGCGGTGCTGGACATCAAGATGCCGCGCATGGATGGCATGGAGCTGTTGCAGCGGCTGCGGGCGCGGTCGTCGCTGCCGGTGATCTTTCTCACCTCCAAGGACGAGGAGGTGGATCAGTTGATGGGGCTGCGGCTGGGGGCGGATGACTACATCACCAAGCCGTTCAGCCAGCGGCTGCTGATCGAGCGGATCCGCGCGCTGCTGCGGCGCAACGAGGCCGGGCGGGCGGAGGGCTCGGGGGCGCCGGCCGGGGGGGTGCTGACGCGCGGCGACCTGGTGCTGGACGAGACCAAGCATCAGTGTTTGTGGAAAGAGGCCGATATCCAGTTGACCGTCACCGAGTTTCTGCTGGTCAAGGCGCTGGCGGCGCGGCCGGGCATGGTGAAGTCGCGCGACCAGCTGATCGATGCGGCGTATGGCGACAATATCTATGTCGATGACCGCACCATCGACAGCCACATCAAGCGGGTGCGCAAGAAGTTCCGCACCGTGGATGATGACTTCAACGCGATCGAGACGCTGTATGGCATCGGGTATCGCTACAAGGACGCATAAGGGAGCAATCGGGGCCGGCATGCCCGACAGCGGCATCCTTCCCGCCACCGAGACGCCGGCGGCTTCGGCGCGCCGGCGGTTTCGCGGGCGCTGGGTGTCGCCGCTGCTGCAACGGGTGCTGCTGGTCAATGCGTTGCCGCTGGCGCTGCTGCTGGCGGCGCTGCTGTATCTCGACCAGTACCAGAACGGGCTGTTGCAGGCCGAGGTGACGACGCTGCGCGAGCAGGCGCGGATTTATGCCGGCGCGCTGGGCGAGAGCGCGGTGCGCGAGAACGGCACCGAGTTGCCGAAGCTGGTGCCGGACCTGGCGCGGCCGCTGCTGCGGCGGCTGACCGAGCCGACGCCCTCGGCGCAGGCCAAGCTGTATGCGCCGGATGGCCAGGTGATCGCCGACAGCCGGGTGCGCGAGGGGCCGTCCGGCGCGATCATCACCGAGCCGTTGCCGCCGGCCGCGGTGCGCGGGCGGTTTCTCGGCATCGTCGGCAGCATCTATGACCGCATCCTGTCCTGGCTGCCGCATACCGATTCGCGGACGCTGCTGGACACCAGCCCGACCGCCGCCGGGGTGGACTGGCAGCCGGACGTGAAGGAGGAGTTGCGGCTGTCGGGGCCGAACAACAGCCACGAGATGCCGCCCTATATCCGCCGCACCGAGGATAACCGGCTGCTGGTGACGGTGGCCGAGCCGGTGCAGCACAACCGGGTGACGGTCGGCGTGGTGCTGCTGACCCGCGAGGCGCGCGAGGTGGATGACAGCCTGCTGGCGGTGCGGCTGTCGATTTTGGGGCTGTTCACGCTGGCGCTGGGGCTGACGGTGATGCTGTCGTGGTATCTGTCGCTGACCATCGCGCGGCCGATCCTGCGGCTGGCGCGGGCGGCCGAGCATATGCGCGAGGGCAGCGGGCGGGCCGGGCAGGTGCCGGCGCGGCTGCTGGCGCGGCGCGACGAGATCGGCGAACTGGCCGAGGCGCTGGCGGAGTCGTCGCGCGCGCTATGGGCGCGGATGGACGCCATCGAGCGGTTTGCCGCCGATGTGGCGCACGAGATCAAGAATCCGCTGTCGTCGATCCGCAGCGCCATCGAGACGCTGCGCCGCATCGAGGACCCGGAGAAGCAGCGCCGGCTGACCACGATCATCGCCGAGGACGTGGCGCGGCTGGACCGGCTGATCAGCGATATTTCCGACGCCTCGCGGATCGACGCCGAGTTGTCGCGCCAGACCACCGAGCGGCTGGACGTGGCGCCGATGCTGGCGACCTTGGTGGAACTGGACGAGGCGACGCGCGACGACGACGACCCGCAACTGGTGCTGGTGCGCGCCGGGCCGGCGATGGTGCGGGCGGTGGAGCATCGGCTGGTGCAGGTGCTGCGCAATCTGATCGGCAACGCGCACAGCTTCTCGCCGCCGCGCGGGCGGATCACGCTGGCGGCGCGGCAGACCGGCAATGTGGTGGAGATCAGCGTCGAGGATGAGGGGCCGGGGATTCCGGAGGCCAAGCTGGAGCATATTTTCGACCGGTTCTATTCGGAGCGGCCGCAGGGGGAGTATTTCGGGCAGCATTCCGGGCTGGGGCTGTCGATCAGCCGGCAGATCGTCGAGGCATTGAAGGGGCGGATCAGTGCGGAGAACCGGCGCGATGCGGCGGGCAAGGTGATCGGGGCACGGTTCGTGGTGCGGCTGCCGAAGGCCTAGTGGCCCGATGCCAACCGGCACTTCGGCCTGTTGGCTGAATCGGCCCACCAAACCAACCGGGTGGTGGCGATACCAGGGTTGACGGTCGGTGCGTGGCTGCATACAGCCGGCCCCTTGGATTCGTCCGGTGGCGCGGCAATATTTTGATGATACGGGAGAAAACATTCATGAACGCAGACGCCCAGGCTTTTGCCGAGAGCCGTGCCGCCGACCCGCTGGCCGGAACCGGGGTGCATGCCACAAGGCCGGTGCATGCCAATCTGGTCGCCGCCTCGCTGACCGCGCTGGCGGTGCAGCGTCGCGAGGGCAGCCTGTCGGAGGATGGCGCGCTGATGGTGCGGACCGGCGTGCATACCGGGCGCTCGGCACGCGACAAGTTCGTCGTCGACGAGCCGGACAGCACTGCCGAGGTGGATTGGGGCACGGTCAACCAGAAGCTGGCGCCGGAGCAATTCGCGCTGCTGGCCGCCCGGGTGCGGGCCTATCTGCAGGGCCAGGAGCTGTTCACGCAGGATTTATATGCCGGCGCCGATCCCGCACGGCGCATCCGGGTGCGGCTGGTGACCACCCAGGCCTGGTGCGCCCAGTTCGCCCGCAATATGTTCATCCGGCCGAGCGAGGCGGAGTTGCAGGGGTTCAGCCCCGATTACGTCATCCTGCATGCGCCGCTGTTCCAGGCCGACCCGGCGATTGACGGGGTGCGCAGCAGCACCGCCATCGCGCTGAGCTTCGCGCAGCGGCTGATCGTGATCGCCGGCAGCGAGTATGCCGGCGAGATCAAGAAATCGATCTTCACGGTGATGAACTGGCTGCTGCCGCCGGCCGGCGTGCTGCCGATGCATTGCAGCGCCAATATCGGGCCAAAGGGCGACGTGGCGCTGTTCTTCGGCCTGTCCGGCACCGGCAAGACCACGCTGTCCGCCAATCCCGAGCGCCAGCTCATCGGCGACGACGAGCATGGCTGGAGCGACACCGGTGTCTTCAACTTCGAGGGCGGCTGCTACGCGAAGGTGATCCGCCTGCGTCCGGACACCGAGCCGGAGATCTGGGGCGCCACACGCCGCTTCGGCACGGTGCTCGAGAACGTGACGCTCGATGCGGTCACGCGCGGCGTGGAATACGATTCCGATGCGATCACCGAGAATACCCGCGCCTGCTATCCCATCCACTATATCGCCAACCACGCACCCGGCGGCATGGGCGGGATCCCGAAGAACATCGTGCTGCTCACCGCTGACGCGTACGGTGTCATGCCGCCGATCGCCCGGCTCACGCCGGAGCAGGCGATGTATCACTTCCTCTCGGGATACACGGCCAAGGTGGCCGGCACCGAGCGGGGCGTGACCGAGCCGTCCGCGACCTTCTCGGCTTGTTTCGGCGCCCCGTTCCTGCCGCTGCCGCCGGGGGTCTATGCCCGGATGCTGGGCGAGCGGATCGCCAGGCACGGTGTCCGGGTGTGGCTGGTCAACACCGGCTGGACCGGCGGGCCCTATGGCACCGGCAGCCGCA
>DATJEA010000039.1:0-2061 GCA_035497095.1 Acetobacteraceae bacterium
AGGCAGGCTTCGATCAGCAGCTTCTCGGTGAACGGATCGCCGACCTGCACGGTCGGCCGCTTCTGCTCGGAATCGGCGCCGAACTCGGCGCTCGCCATGGTGGCGCCGTGGATGCCGTCACGCCCGGTCCTGGCGCCGACATAGATCACCGGATTGCCGATGCCGGCCGCCGCCGAGAGGAAAATTCTGCCCTGCTCGGCGATCCCGACCGTCATCGCATTGACCAGCGGATTGCCGTTATAGGCCGGATGAAAATCGATCTCGCCGCCCACTGTCGGCACGCCGACGCAATTGCCATAGCCGCCGATGCCGCGCACCACGCCGTCCACCGTGCTCTTTGTGCGGGGCAATGCCGGATCGCCGAAGCGCAGCGCGTTGAGGTTGGCGATCGGCCGCGCGCCCATGGTGAACACGTCGCGCAATATGCCCCCGACGCCGGTGGCCGCCCCCTGATACGGCTCGATGAAGCTCGGGTGGTTGTGGCTCTCCATCTTGAAGATCGCCGCCAGCCCCTCGCCGATATCCACCACCCCGGCATTCTCGCCCGGTCCGTGGATCACCCAGGGCGCCTTGGTGGGCAACTGCTTCAGCCAGACGCGGGAGGATTTGTACGAGCAATGCTCCGACCACATCACGCTGAACACGCCGAGTTCGGTCAGGCTCGGGGTGCGGCCCATGATCGCCAGCACGCGCTGGTATTCGTCCGCACTCAGCCCGAACTCGCGGGCCAACGCCTGGTTTACATCACGCGCCATAGTCGCGGCCTCCTGTCGGCTCTTCAGTCGCTTCGTCGAAAGCAGGAAAGGGAAGACCAAGATTCACCACAGAGACACAGAGACACAGAGAAGTTCAGGTCTTTTCTTTCTTCTCCGTGCCTCTGTGTCCCTGTGGTGAATCTTCCTCGCTTCCTTGCTTGTTCGTGTCGTTCAGGCGGCCAGTGCGGCGGCGAGACCATCGAACAGCGGCTTGCCGTCGGTGCCGCCCATCAGCGGGTCCACCAGGTCTTCCGGATGCGGCATCAGCCCGAGCACCCGCAGGTTTTCCGAGGCGATGCCGGCGATGTTACGGGCGCTGCCGTTGCGGTTGGCCGCGGCGGTGATCTCGCCTTCCGGCGTCGCGTAGCGGAAGATCACCCGCCCCTCGCCCTCCAGCCGGTCCAGCGTGTCGTCATCGGCGAAGTAGTTACCGTCGCCATGCGCCATCGGCGAGCGGAACACCTGGCCCTTCTGATAATGCCGCGTATAGGCGGTGTCCGACCGCTCCACCCGCAGATGGCAGTCCATCGACAGGAAGCGCAGCGAGGCGTTGCGCAGCAGGGCGCCGGGCAGCAGCCCGGCTTCCGCGAGGATCTGGAAGCCGTTGCACACCCCCAGCACGTGGCCGCCACGCTCGGCATGGGCGCGGATCGCCGCCATCACTGGTGACTGTGCGGCCATCGCGCCGCAGCGCAGGTAATCGCCGTAGCTGAAGCCGCCGGGGATCACCACCAGGTCGAGGCCGGAAAGATCGTTCTCCTTGTGCCAGACCATGCGTGGCTTGCGCCCGGTGGCCAGTTCCAGCGCGATCGCCATGTCGCGTTCCCGGTTGATGCCGGGGAACACGACGATACCCGCGTTCATGTCAGGCGATCTCCACCTTGAAACTCTCGATCACCAGATTGGCCAGCAGCTTGCGGGCCATGTCCTCGGCCTGGGCGCGCGCCTTCGCCGGGTCGGTCTCGGCGAGTTCCAACTCGATCCGCTTGCCCATCCGCACCTCGCCGACACCCGCGAAGCCCAGCCCCTGCAAAGCATGGCCGATCGCCTTGCCCTGCGGGTCCAGCACGCCGGCCTTGGGCATCACCGTGACGACAGCCTTCACTGCATCACCTCCCTGGGCTGCAAGCGGTCGGTCATTGCATGACCTCCGGCCCCTTCATATCCCGCGCCCCCGCCTCAGGCAGAATCCCCAGCCGCCGGGCGACCTCCTGATAGGCCTCCTCGACCTTGCCGAGATCGCGGCGGAAGCGGTCCTTGTCCATCTTCTCGCTGGTCTTGGAGTCCCACAGCCGGCAGTTATCCG
>DATJEA010000040.1:0-1821 GCA_035497095.1 Acetobacteraceae bacterium
TAATAGACCGGCTGGTCGCGGTGCATCGGGGCGACCGCGGCGCGGCGGATCGGTGGCGTGGCGGCGCGGGCGGCGGGCGGTGCCGCGCTCGGATTGGCCACCTGCGGCATGCCCGGCGTGCTGGGCGTGCCGAAGCCGCCGCCCGGCATCGGGCCGCCGAGACCCTGGGCCAGCGCCTCATGGCTGGCCATGCTGCCGGCCAGCAGGCTCGCGGCGAGCAGGGCCGCGGCCAGGACGGGAGGGTATGACAGGCGAGCGGAGCGGGGCATGGTCAGCCGTCTTCCAGATGCAGCAGCAACGCCAGCGAGAACAGCAGCCCGGCCACCGCCGGCGCCCAGGCGGCCAGAGCCGGCGGCAGCGCGCCGGACTGGCCGAATTCCTCGGCGACCTTGGAGATCATGTAAAGCGCGAAGCCGGCCGAAACGCCACCGCCGATCATCCGCGCCACGCCGCCGCGCCGCGCCGGGCGCATCGAGAACGCGGCGGCGAGCAGCGCCATGGTGCCGGCCAGCAGCGGCAGCGCCAGCAGCGACTGGAAATGCAGCCGATGCCGCACCGAGGAGAAGCCGGAGCGGTCGAGCAGTTGGATAAAGCCGGGCAGCGCCCAGAAGCTGAGCGTATCGGGCGGGGCGAAGCTGTCCTGCACCCGGTCCACCGTCATGCTGGTCGGCAGCCGCAGCGTGGCCGGCGGCTCAGGGCCGCGGCCGGGGCGCAGCACACGGGCGCCGTTCAGCACCCATTCATCGTCCTGCAACACCGCGCTGCTGGCCTCCAGCCGCTCCAGCAGCCCGTCGCGGCCATCGAGCCGGAAGATGCTGACCGGGCCGGAGCTGAGCGTGCCGTCGCGCAGCGTGACGCCGCTGGCATGCAGGATCGCCACCCCCTTGGGGTCCAGCGCGCGGTCCGCCTGACGCAGCCAGAGCTGGCCGCCATTGAGCGATAGCGGGCCGCCGCCGGCCTTCAGATAGGTGCTGTCCACCGCCTCCGCCCGCGCCCTGAGCGCGGCCGAGACCGGGCTGATCACCATGGTGGCGCCGGCGCCGAGCAGCACCGCGCAGAGCGTCGGTGCGGCGAGGAACTGCCAGGCCGAGACCCCGGCGGCGCGCGCCACCACCAGCTCGGACGAACGGGTGAGCCGCCAGAATGCGATGATGCCGCCGAGCAGCACCGCGAACGGCAGCACCTGCATCGCCAGCCACGGCAGCCGCAGCGCCGCGACCTCGGCCACCACGCCGAACGTGCCCCCCGGCTGATTGGCGGCGCGGCGCAGCAACTCGATGAAATCAAACAGCGAAACCACCCCGGTGAGGGCCGCCAGCATCACCAGCACGAAGAACGAGAACACCCGCGCGATGTAGCGCGACAGCGTGGCGACGATGTTCACCGGCGCCCCCGCGCGGAGCCGATCACGCGCCCAGGCATGACTGCGCGGCGCCACTTCAGGCGGCCAGGGGTGACGGGGGCCGGCATCGGCGTGGTTGGAACTCCTCGCTGCCGGGCCAGTCAAGCCGACCGCGCCGGGAAGGCCAAACCGGCCCGCGGATGTCGGGATTCTTTACATTTCGTGAATCAGGTTGATGGCGCTCCGAAACCAAGGATTTGTTATCGCATACAATTTTCGCCTGGCACGAGGTTTGCTTAGAGAACGGTAGGGTGAATACCCGGATCGGAATTGGAGCGCCCGGCTGCGATCGGCCGGGCGGCGGCACAGGGAGATGATGATGCGACAGCGTTTTTACGCCAAGATTTTGGGTGCTTTGGCCGTCATGGCGATGGCGGCAATGCCGTTCGCGCCGGCGCAGGCGGCAGCGGACAATCCTT
>DATJEA010000041.1:0-2103 GCA_035497095.1 Acetobacteraceae bacterium
GGGCCAACAACAAATGCGCCCCGGAACGCGGTTCCGGGGCGGTGTTCAGGCCAACAGCAGGCGCCGGCGGATCAGCCCTGGCGGGCTTTCATGCGCGGGTTCTTCTTGTTGATGACGTAGACGCGGCCATGGCGGCGCACCACGCGGCAGTTCTTGTCGCGGGTCTTGGCCGATTTCAGGCTGTTGCGGATCTTCATGAGAGTAAGCCCTGTGCGCCGGAAGGTGAGCGGCGGGGATAGAGAGCGCGGGCGGCTAAGTCAAGCGCCGGCGGCATTCAGAATGGCATGCCAGCGCAGCAGGCGGATGCGGCCCTGCTGCATCAACTGGATGCGATGCAGCCACAACTCCGCCTCCGCCACCACCAGGCCCGCCTGCCCCGGCTCCGGCCGGGAGGTGGCCAACTCGCGCACCAGGCGCTTCCAGCCGAGCAGCGCCAGCCTGGTCTGGCGCGGCGACAGATCCTCCACCACCCGCACCTCGAAACCGAGCCGGCCGAGCATGCGGGTGATCGTGTCCTCGGCGGGCAGCAGCGGCTCGCGGCCCTCCAGCCGGCACCAGGCGGCGATGGTCGGGTCGGCGGCGTCCAGCCGCTGGGCCGCGGTGGTTTCCACCAGCACCAGCTGGCCATGCGGCTTCAGGCTGGCGGCGATCGCGGCCAGGATCGGCTCGGCCACCCCGTCGCGCAGCGCCTCGCGGGCGATGGCGTGGTGGAAATAGCGGCGGCGGAAGCTGGGCGCCGCCGGGTCCCAGGCGGACACCGTGGCGCGCCTGGCCAACGCGGTGCCGGCGTGCTGGATGCGCAGCGCGGCGCGCTCGCGCAGTTCCGCCACCGCCTCATGCGCTGCAACCCAGGCGCCCTGCTCGTTGGCCAGGCTGAACGCCGGGCCGCCGGCCTCCGCCCCCAGCAGCAGCAGCGACGAGGCCGCCGACAGGCCCAGCGGTGCGGCCAGGCGCAGCAGTTCGGCGGCGCCGCCGGGGCTGGTGTAGCCTTCGTCCCAGAGCTGCTCGACCAGCGCCAGCCTCGGCGCCGACCACAGCGCGGCCGAGGCCGGCGGCGTCTGTAGCGCGGCGGTGGCCAGCAGGCCGGAGAGTTCGCCGCCCTGATGCCGGCTGCGGGTGAGGATGGCGCGGAGACCGGACAAGGGCATTTTCCCTCCATGCATGAACGGAGGGATACTCCCTGGGGCAGGTTAAGGAAGGTCTTCTTTTTGTGAACAAAAAGAAAAAAAAAAACTTTTCGTTCGGAAAGAAATCAAACCGGGAATTCGGTCAGCATGTAGCGGGCCACCTCTTCGCCGACCACGCTGGGCTTATGGCGGTGTTCCTTGCCCGACGGGATGTGCAGCATGTCGCCGGGGCCGGCTTCCACCACATGATCGTCGAACCGGTAGCGCAGCCGGCCGGACAGCACGAATACCGAATGGCCGGTCTCGCACCAGTCGCCCTCGACACCGCCGGGGCTGCGCTCCTGATAGCGCAACGCCACGCCGAAGCCGGTGACCGCCTCGCGCAGCTTCAGCGTCGGGCTGGCCTGGTGCAGCGGATGTTCGGCGGCGGGGAAAAGATACTTGCTGGTGCTCATGCCCGGCAGCCTAGCACGAAGCAGGCTTGACGGAAGGGGGAGCGCGCGCGATGTGCCGGCCCGAACAGGAGATGCCGATGACCCCGACCCCGCCGGCGACCGGCCCGAACCCGGCGCCGAACGCGCCCCCGAACTACGCCATGATGGGATTCCTGGCGGCGACCATCGCCATCCTGGGCATGACCGGCGTGATGGCGACCTATGTCACGCCGCTGCCGCTGGAACGGGCGCTGGCGCGCGAGGTGGTGCTGGACCAGTTGCTCGCCGATAACGGCGCCAATTACGCCCAACTGCGGCCGCGATTGGCCGACAGCGCCGAGGCGGTGAAGCCGGGGCCGGACCTCGCGGCGCGGATCGCCGCCGAACGGGTGGCGATGCGGGCGCGATTGCAGGCCGAAACCGACAGCACCGCCGGGCGACTGCAACTGATGCTGCTGGTATGCAGCCTGGGGGCGATGCTGTTCGGCGCGGTGGGCATGGGCGCGCGGCGGCGGCGGCCATAGCATAAGCAAGCCATCTCA
>DATJEA010000042.1:0-2325 GCA_035497095.1 Acetobacteraceae bacterium
GGGGAATGCGGCGAGCCCGCAGGATTAGACGGCCTCCGCCACTCCAATGAACAAAAAGTTTTTTTGCTTCTTTTTGTTCACCAAAACAAGACCTTCCTTACCTTCCCCAGCGAGGACCACATGGCCGATCTGGCGCATGGCTTCGGGGCCGATCTGGCGATCGGGCCGACCGGCGATCTGGCGTTGTCCGATGCGGCGGCGCTGACCCGCGAGCGGGTATTGCGCCGGTTGCTGACCAATCCCGGAGATTATCTCTGGCAACTCGACTACGGCGCCGGGCTCGGCCGCTTCGTGGGCCAGCCCGCCGATGCCACCCGTATCCGTGCCGTGGTGCGCGGGCAGATCTTCAAGGAGGCGGCGGTGGCGCGCACGCCGGAGCCGGTGGTGGTGGCGCGCGACGACCATGCCGGCGGGCTGGCGGTGGATATCCGCTACGCCGACGGTCCCGCTGGCGGGCCGCAACTGCTGTCGTTCACCGTCGGGAGTGTCTGAACCATGCAGTTGCAGCTTCAGAATTTCGCCACTTTGGTCGGCAACGCCGCCGCCGCGGTGCAGGGCGGCGCGCGGGCGCTGCTCGATCTTACGGTCGGCTCCACCCTGCGGGCGCTGCTGGAGGCCAATGCCAGCGTGGCGCTGTGGATGCAGTGGCTGATCCTGCAGGTGTTGCAGGCGAGCCGGGCGGCGACCAGCGCCGGCGCCGATCTGGATAGCTGGATGGCGGATTTCACCGTGCTCCGGCTGCCGGCCACCGCGGCGCGCGGCCAGGTGACGTTCTCGCGTTTCGTGCCGTTCGCGGCGGCCCTGGTGCCGGCCGGCACGCTGGTGCGAACGGTGGATGGCAGCCTGTCATTCACCATCGATGCCGATCCGGGCAACCCGGCCTGGGACGGCGGCCAGGCCGGCTTCGTGCTGGGCGCCGGCGTCGCCCAGGTGAGCGTGATGGCCACCGCGACGGCGGGCGGGGTCGGCGGCAACGTGCAGCCGGGGGCGGTGGCACTGATCGGCGCGGCGCTGCCGGGGATCGACAGCGTGGCCAACGCGGCGGGCTTCACCGGCGGGCTGGATGCCGAATCCGATGATGCCCTGCGCGCCCGCTTTCGCAACTTCATGGCCAGCCGCTCGCGCGCCACGCCGCTGGCCGTGCTGTCGGCGGTGCAGGGGGTGCGGCAGGGGGTGCAGGCGACCATCCGCGAGAACCAGTTGCCCGATGGCAGCCAGCGCATGGGCGCCTTCACCGTCACCGTCGATGACGGCAGCGGCGCGCCGGCGCCGAGCCTGCTTGCCAGCGTCGCCGCGGCGATCGAGGCGGTGCGGCCGGCCGGCAGCAGCTTCGCCGTGCAGCCGCCGGTGCTGCTGCCGGCGACCATCGTGCTGTCGGTGGCGACGGTGGCCGGCGCGGTGCATGGCGATGTGGCGGCCACGGTGCGGCTGGCGGTGATCGGCTTCGTCAACGGCTTGCCGATCGGCGCGCCCTTGGCCTGGTCGCGGCTGGCGCAGGTCGCCTACGACGCCTCGCCGCTGGTCGCCAATGTCACCGGGGTGACGCTGAACGGAGCGGCCGCCGATCTCGTGCCGCCGCCGTCCGGCGTGGTCAAAATCGCCACCGTGACGGTGTCCTGAGATGGCGCCGCAGGTGGGTTCGCCCGGCGACATCGCCGCCCGGTTGCGCGCGGCACTGCCGCTGCACTGGTTCGCCGACGACGCGCCGGTGCTGGACGCGGTGCTGGCCGGGCTCGGCGACGGCTGGGCACGGCTGTATCAAATGTTGCAGGTGGTGCGCCGGCAGAGCCGCATCGGCACCGCCGACGGCGCCATGCTGGACATGATCGCCGGCGATTTCTTCGGCGCCTGGCTGGGCCGGCGGCCGGGGCAGGGCGACGATCCGTTCCGCGCCACCATCCTGCGCGAGTTGCTGCGCGAGCGGGCGACGCGGGCCGGGCTGGCGGCGGCGCTCGCCGATCTTACCGGCCGCGAGCCGCAGATTTTCGAACCGAGCCGGCCGGCCGATACCGGCGCCTGGGGCCTCGCCGCCGGCTACAACGCGGGCGGCGGCTATGGTTCGCTGGCGCTGCCGTTCCAGTGCTTCGTGCGCGCGCGCCGCCCGCCGGGCGCCGGCATCGCCAGCGTCGCCGGCTATGAGGGGCTGCGCGGCGACGGGCTGACCGATGCGCGGGCGGTGAGCAGCCGCAGCACCGATGGCAGCTATTTCTATGCGACCGGCACGCTGCAGACCGCCGCGCCCGGCGTGGTGCGGATCGACTGGACGACCGGCGCGCCGCTGCTGCTGGCCGAGGGCGCCTCGGCCAACTACGTGCGCAATCCGCG
>DATJEA010000043.1:0-9964 GCA_035497095.1 Acetobacteraceae bacterium
AGTGTCAGCACGGTGATCATCAGCGATAGCACCACCGACCACAGCACCAACTCGCCATAGTAGGAATCGGTCAGCATGCCGCGCCAGGTGGCCCAGCTGAAACTGGTGCCGATCGCGCCGCTCGGGTCGCCCTCGCGAAACGACAGCGCCGCCAGGTTCAGCATCGGCGCCAGGAAGGTGGCCAGATTGACCACCAGCGCCGGCGCCAGCAGCGCCGAGATCAGCAGATAATTGCCCCGCGCCCGCGCCGCCACGCTCAGCCCGCCGCGACCGGAAACGCCAGGGTGTCGCTGACCCGCCAGGCCAGCGCCATCGCCTCGCCCGGCTTCGGCGCGGCGAGGCCGGGCTGGGTATGCCGCTCCACCGAAATCACCGCGCCACCGGCTTCCATTTCGCAGGACAGCACGTCACCCACATAAGTCACCCGCCGCACCACCCCGTCGCAGCGATTCCAGCCCTCGCTGCCGCCGATCTCGCCCAGCAGGATGCGGTGCGGCCGGATCATCAGCACCACCGGCCCGGCCGGCCCGACCGCCTCGGCACGCAGCCGCAGAGCGCCCACCGCGATGCCCCCGGCGCCATCGCGCACCCCCTCCAGCCGGTTGGTGCGGCCGACGAAATCCGCCACGAACGGCGTGCGCGGATGCTCATACACCGCGTGCGGCGTATCCATCTGCTCCAGCCGCCCGGCCCGCATCACCGCGATCCGGTCGCACATCGCCAGCGCCTCGGTCTGGTCGTGGGTGACGAACACCGTGGTGATGCCCAGCCGCTGCTGGATATCGCGGATTTCGCTGCGCATCTCGTCGCGCAGCTTGGCGTCGAGGTTGGACAGCGGCTCGTCCAGCAGCAGAACCCGCGGCTCGATCACCAGCGCCCTGGCCAGCGCCACCCGCTGCTGCTGGCCGCCGGAAAGCTCCTTCGGCCGCCGCTGCGCCAGCCCGCCCAGCCGCACCATCTCCAGCGCCTTGGCCACCCGTGCTGCGATCTCCGCCTTGCCCAGCTTGCGCATCTGCAGCCCGAACGCAACGTTCGCCGCGATATCCATATGCGGAAACAGCGCGTAATTCTGGAACACGATGCCCATGTCGCGCTGATAGGCGGGCAGCGCGGTCACATCCCGCCCGGCCACCACCACCCGCCCGCTATTGGCCGCAATCAGCCCGGCGATCATCCTCAGCGTGGTGGTCTTGCCGCAGCCCGACGGCCCGAGCAGCGCCACCAACTCGCCCTGCGCCACCTGCAGGTCGAGTGCGGCCACCGCCGGCGGGCCGCTGCCGTAGCGCTTCTCCAGCCCCTCCAGCCGCAGATAGCCTGGATCGGCGGCCATCGCTCAGCGACGGGTCAGGATGCGGCGGCGCCACTGCTCGTTCACCGAATTGCGGATCTTGGCCACTTCCAGCCAGTCGATATCCAGCATCTTGGCCTGCCGCTCCGGCGAGGCGGCGGTCAACTCCATCGCCTTGGCGCTCACCTTCGCCTTGGTGTTCACCGGCGCGTAGAACATCCGGTCGGTAAACGCCGCCTGCGCCACCGGCCCCAGCGCGTAGGACATGAAGATCTTCGCCGCCGCAGTGTTCTTGGCGCCTGCCACCAGCCCCATGGTGTTGATCTGGAACACCGAGCCCTCCTCCGGCAGCACCGCCCCCAGCTTGCCGTCAGACTGGCTGGAGTAGAGCTGCCCGCGCGCGTTCCAGCCGACCCCCAGCGAGGCGGTGCCGTTGGTGATAAAGGTATAGGCGTCCGGCTTCGGGTCCCAGCTCAGCACCAGCGGCGCCATCTCGGCCACCGCCTCGATGCCCTTCTCGACGGATTTCCGGTAGTCACCGCCACCGAACATCTTGTTGGCGATCAGCGTGAAGCCGAGCCCGACGATATCCGGCGCCCCGGCGATGGCGATCTGGTCCTTGTATTGCTTGTCCCACATCACCTTCCACGAGGTCGGCGCCGGCTTCACCCGCAGCGGCGAATACAGCAGCACCAGGTTGTCGAAGGTCACCGCCGCACCGTTCACGCCATCGGTGAAGGCGCGCGGGCTGAGGTCGTTCAGCACCGGCATCTCGGCCTTGTCGAGCGGCGCGAACAGCCCCTCGACGGTCGCCGCCTTGGCCACCGACACATCCATGATCGCCACATCCACCTGCGGCGCCGCCTTCTGCGCCCGCAGATTGCCCAGCGTCTGCGCCGAATTGCCCATGGTGTAGTAGGTCACCTTGATATCGGGGTGCGCCTTCATGAACGGCTCGATCACCGCCGCGGTATAGTTTTCCTGGAAAATTCCGGAATACCCGGCGAATGTCACGCTGCCCTCGGCGGCATGCGCCCGCCCGATGAACGGCGTGGCCAGTGCTGCGCCCAGCAGCACGCGGCGGCGGACCGGCGGAAAAATCGACTGCGTCATGGGCGGGTCTCCTGGTTCAGGATGCAATATTCAGCAGCGGCCGGGCGGCGACAGGCACCATGCAGCGGCGCAGCATCTCGTCGAACAGCGCCTCGCGGGCTGCCGCGCGACCATGCACGTTGGCCCGCGTATCGGCGATGACCTGCTCGAAGGTCAGGCCGTTCTCGGTCAGCTGGTCGGGTGTGGCGTGCGACCAGTCGGTCAGGATCGCCTCGTTCGCCTCGGGATGGAACTGCACCCCCACCGCCTGGCGATACTGGAACGCCTGGATGGTACCCTGGTCGCGCGCCAGCACCTCGGCGTCTTCCGGCAGGGTCAGGTGGTCGCCATGCCAGCGCGCCCACGGCCCGCGCCACACCGGATCGACCACCTCGGCGCTGGCGATCCAGCCGCAGAACCGCCGCCCCATCGGTGCCACCGTGCCGCCGATCGCCGAGGCGATCAGCTGCGCGCCGAAGCAGATGCCCACCACCGGCCGCCCGGCCTCGATCGCCTGCCGCACCAGCGCGCGTTGCCGCACGATCCACGGCAGTTCCTCGTAGACGCCATTGGGCGAGCCGAGCACCACCAGCAGGTCCTCATCGCCCGGCTGCTCCGGCATCGTCTCGGGCGTCGCCACGCGCAATCGCGCGCCCCGTCGGCGCTCGAGATAGTCGCCGAACAGCCCAATCGGACCCGCCGCGAAGTTCTCCAGCACCAGCACTTTCACGACCGCCAAGCCTCCGAACTATACCGACTGTATCATGCTTTCCTCGATGGCGAACGGTCAAACCCCAATCGGCGGGCTCAGCCTGGAGGCAGGCAGCGCGCCACATAGGGCAGGAAATGCCGCACCCCCGGAGTCGCCAGCCCGTTCACCTTGGCCTGTTCGTCATAGCGCCGCAGCCGCACCGCCGCCTTCGCCTGCGGCAGCGCCGCGAACGCCGCCGCCTCGGCCGCCGACATCGGCCCGCCCTGCAACGCCAGACTCAGCACCGAATCTGGCGCCAGCCTGCCGAAATAATCCGCCTCAGTGGCGCAGAGATAGCGCTTGGCCGCCACATGCAGCCGCACCGGTTCGCTGACCTCGGGGCCAAACCACTGCGCCAGAAAGGCGTGCCCAAGTTCCTCATGACGGTCATCGACACCCTCGGCAGCCGGATTGTCCCCCAACTCCTGCACCATATGGCCGATGTCGTGCAGCAACGCCGCCGCCACCAGGGCACCCGGTTCACCGGCCTGCTCGGCCAGCAGCGCCGTCTGCAAGGCGTGCTCCAACTGGGTGATATCGTGCAGCCCGTAGCGATGCTCGCCGCCCACTGCCAGCAGCGCCGCGATGCGATCCAGGATCGCGGGTTCGGTCATCGGCCCATCTCAGAATCCCGCCCCGGGCTCGGCCAGATAGGCTTCCTCCTCGGGCGTATTCTCCCGCCCCAGCGCCGCGTTGCGATGCGGAAACCGGCCGAACCGCGCGATCACTTCGCGGTGGCTGTGGGCGTAATCGATGGTGGCCTCCACGTCGCCGGCGCCGCGCAGGCTCTCGAACAGCGCCACCGAGCGATCCTGATCGGCCAGATCCTCGGAGTGCTCGAACGGCAGATACAGGAACACACGTTGCACCGGCGAGAGCGCCCCGGCCCAGGGCAGCGCCGCGCGGGCGATCCGCCTGGCATGCGCGTCGCCAGCGAACGCCAGATGGCTGCCACGAAACAGGTTGCGCGGAAACTGGTCGAGCACGATCACCAGTGCCAGCGCCCCCGCTGCGGTCGCCGCCCAACTGTCCAGCGCGCCATCCCGCGCCGCCTCCACCGCCAGCGCAAAACGGCTACTGATCTCGGCATCGAACCCATCGTCGCGCACGAACCAGCGCTGCTGCCGCCACACCGTGGGGTCGCCCGCGAACCAGAAATCCAGCACATCCTCGGCGTTCATAGCGCGCGTTCCAGCACACGCACCGAGTGGATGGCAACCCGCCCGGACAGATCGCGGATCTGGTGCCGGCACGAGGTGCCATCGGCGACAATGATATCCTCGGCCGCCGCCGCGCGCACCGCCGGCAGCAGATTGGCCTCAGCCATGGCGCGCGACACCTCCTGCGTCTCGCTCTGATAGCCGAAACTGCCGGCCATGCCACAGCACGACGAGGCGATCGGCTTCACCACCAGACCGGGCACACGCTTCAGCGACGCGATACCGGCCGGAAACGCGCCGAACGATTTCTGGTGGCAATGCCCATGCACATGCGCGGTGGCGTCCAGCGGCTTCAGGTCCAGCGTAGTGGTGGCGAGAAACTCGCCGATCAGCATCGCCCGATCGGCCAACTGGCGCGCCGCCGGGCCAGGCAGCAGCGATGGAAACTCGTCCTTCAGCGTAAACAGGCAGGACGGCTCCAGCCCGACCACCGGCAGATCGCCGGGCAACGCCGCCAGCATCCGGCTCGCCTCGGCCCGCGCCCGCTCCACCTGGCCGGCGGCGAGATAGGTGCGGCCGCAGCACAGCGGCCGCCCCGGAGCTTCCGGCATCACCGCCCGCACCCCGGCGGCGCGCAGCACGCGAATGGCGGCGCGCAGGTTTTCCGGCTCGAAATAGCGGTTGAAGGTATCGGCCAGCAGATACACGTCGCGCGTCGCCGGCGCCGCCTCCGCCTCGGCATCGCGAAACGCATCGCGGCGGAATTCCGGCAGATCGCGCGCCGCGGCAAAGCCGATCCGCTCGCCCAGCCGGCGCAGCAATGGCACCCGGTTGCGCAGATTGGCCAGCGCCGGCACCCGGCTGGCCCACGGCGCATAGCGCGGCAGCCCGGCCACCAGCCGGTCGCGCAGGCTCATGCCGTGGCGTTCCACCCGCGCCGCGGTGGCCTCGATCTTCAGCTTGGCCATGTCCACCCCGGTCGGGCATTCCCGCCGGCAGCCCTTGCACGACACGCACAGCTTCAGCGCCTCTGCCACCTCCGGTCCGGCGATCCCCTCCGGCCCCAACTGCCCGGTCATCGCCAGCCGCAGCGTATTGGCCCGCCCGCGCGTCGAATCGGTCTCATCGCGCGTCACCCGATAGCTCGGGCACATCACGCCGACATCGAATTTCCGGCAGGTGCCGTTATTGTTGCACATCTCCACCGCGCCGAGCATGCCGCCGAGTGATCCCGGCCAGGCCGACCAGTCCAGCTTCGGCGTGAACCCCTCGGCCGCCGCATAGTCCGGCCCATAGCGGAACAGCGTGCGGTCATTCATTTTCGGCGCCCGCACCACCCGGCCGGGATTGAGCATCGCCTTCGGATCGAACGCATCCTTCACCGTCTCGAACGCCTGCACGATGCGCGGCCCGAACATGCTCTCGTGGAACTCGCTGCGCGCAATCCCATCGCCATGCTCGCCGCTATGGCTGCCCTTGTATTGCCGCACCAGCGCGAAACATTCCTCCGCCACCTGGCGCATGGTGCGGATATCCGCCGGGTCCTTCATGCTCAGCACCGGCCGTACATGCAGGCAGCCCACCGAGGCATGTGCATACCAGGTGCCCTTGGTGCCATGCCGCGCGAATACCTCGTTCAGCCGCTCGGTGTAGTCGGCGAGGTCCGCCAGCGGCACCGCGCAATCCTCGATGAACGACACCGGCTTGCCGTCGCCCTTCATCGACATCATGATGTTGAGTCCGGCCTCGCGCACCTCGGCGATATCCGCCTGGAACGCCGGCTCGGTCGCCCGCACCACCATGCCGGGATAGCCGAGATCGGCCATCATCGTGTCCAGTTCGGCCAGCTTGGCCAGCAGCGGCGCGTCCTCGTGGCCATGAAACTCCACGATCAGCACGCTGTCCGGCTCACCCTTCAGCATCCGGTCGATGGTCGCGCGATAGATCGGAATCGCCCGCCCCAGATCGATCATCGTGCGATCGACCAGTTCCACTGCCTCTGGATCGAGCGTCACCAGATGCTGGCTCGCCGCCATCGCCGCGCGAAAGGTCGGAAACTGGCAAATCCCCAGCATCTTGCGCGGCTTGATCGGCTGCAACATCAATTCCAGCGCCGCCGAAAACGCCAGCGTGCCCTCGCTGCCGACCAGCAGCCGCGCCAGATTATCCCGCCCCGCCGCCCGCGCCGCCGGCGTCAGTGCCTCGATATTATAGCCGCCCACCCGCCGCAGCACGGTCGGGAACCGCGCCGCGATCTCGTCGGCCTCGGCTACCCCCAGCGCCCGCAGCCGCTGGATCAGTTCGACAATCCGCGCCGGCACCCCGGCCCCGAGATTATCCGCCGCGGCGCCAAATCGATGCGTGCTGCCATCGGCCAGAATGGCGTCGATCGCGCTGACATTATCCGCCATCAGCCCATAGCGGATCGACTTCGAGCCGCAGGAGTTGTTGCCCGCCATGCCGCCGATGGTGCAGCGCGCATTGGTCGACGGATCGACCGGAAAGAACAATCCGTGCTTCTTCAAATCTCTGTTCAGATGCGACAGCACGATCCCCGGCTCCACCACCGCCCGCCCGGCATCCGGATCGACCGAAATCACCCGCCGCAGATATTTCGAGCAATCGATCACCAGCGCCCGATTCACCGTCTGCCCGCACTGGCTGGTGCCACCCCCCCTGGCCAGCACCGCCACCCCGGCCTCGCGGCAAATCGCCAGCGCCGCCACCACATCCTCCATCCGCCGCGGCACCAGCACCCCCACCGGCTGCACCTGGTAGATCGACGCGTCGGTGGCGTAGCGGCCACGATCGGCGGCGCCGAACAGCACCTCGCCCTCGGTCTCGCGCTTCAGCCTGGTGGCCAGATCCATTGCTTTGCTCCAAAGAAAGGCCGGGGCGCTGCCCCGGACCCCGCCCATGCCTGAGGTATTGGGGGCCGAGCCCCTGGACCTCTAAACCGATTGATATTCGTCCTTGATCCGAGAAGGGCAATTCATTGGCCTTCGTCCATGCACCGTCGCATGGTGCGCGCCGGTAGAGGAGTACCCCCATGGCCTATTTCGAGAGCAAACACACAGCCGGCCGGCATTTCCTGCAAATCCCCGGCCCCACCAACGTGCCGGACCGCGTGCTGCGCGCGATGGACAACCCGACCATGGACCATCGCGGCCCCGACTTCGGCAAACTCGGCGCCGGCCTGCTGGCCAAACTGAAACTGGTATTCCAAACCGACTCGCACGTGGTGATCTACCCCGCCTCCGGCACCGGCGCCTGGGAGGCCGCCCTGGTCAATACGCTCAGCCCCGGCGACGCCGTGCTGATGTGCCGCACCGGCTGGTTCGCGTCACTCTGGAACGACATGGCACAACGCCTTGGCCTGAAACCAGAATTCATCGAAACCGACTGGCGCCGCGGCGCCGATGTGCAGGCGATCGGCGCCGCCCTGGCCAAGGACACCGCGCACCGCATCAAGGCCGTCTGCGTGGTGCACAACGAGACCTCCACCGGCTGCACCAGCCGTATCGACGAGGTCCGCGCGGCGATCGACGCCGCCAAACATCCAGCCCTGCTGATGGTTGATACGATTTCGTCGCTCGGCAGCATGGACTACCGGCACGACGCCTGGGGCGTCGATGTCACCGTCGCCGGCTCGCAGAAAGGGCTGATGCTGCCGCCTGGCCTGTCGTTCAATGCGGTGAGCGCCAAGGCATTGGCGGCGGCCGAGCATGCCAGACTGCCGCGCAGCTATTGGGATTGGCGGCCGATGCTCG
Organism: Acetobacteraceae bacterium; assembly: GCA_035497095.1. Classification (GTDB taxonomy): domain Bacteria; phylum Pseudomonadota; class Alphaproteobacteria; order Acetobacterales; family Acetobacteraceae; genus 70-18. The sequence continues at coordinate 8,062 of DATJEA010000043.1, forward strand.
CCTCCAACGCCACCGGCTACTTCCCGTTCACGCCGGCGACCAATCTTCTCTATGGCTTGGACACCGCAATTGACATGCTGCTGGAAGAAGGGCTGGTCAACGTGTTCGCCCGCCACGACCGCTTCGCCGAATCGACCCGTCGCGCGGTGCGGAGCTGGGGGCTGGAGATTCAATGCCTTGACCCACGACATTACTCCAGTTCGTTGACCGCGGTGCGGGTGCCGGAGGGCCATTCCGCCAATGCGCTGCGGGCCGCCATCCTGGCGCGCCATAACATGAGCCTCGGCAATGGGTTAGGCCAGTTGAACGACCGCGTGTTCCGCATCGGCCATCTCGGCGATCTCGGTGATCTGCAACTGGTCGGCACGCTCGGCGGCGTCGAGATGGGGCTGCGCGAGGCCGGCATCCCGCACCACCCGGGCGGCGTGCAGGCGGCGCTGGACTACCTTTCCGGCAACGCCTGACGGCGCCATAATGCAGTGGAATCAACAAGGAACGCACCATGATCGAATGCTGGACCTGGTCGACGCCGAACGGGCACAAGGTGCATATCGCGCTGGAGGAAATGGGCATTCCCTACAAGGTGGTGCCGGTGGCGATCGGCAAGGGCGAGCAGTTCCGCCCGGAATTCCTGGCCATCACCCCCAATCATCGCATCCCGGCCATTGTCGATCCCGACGGGCCCGGCGGACAGCCGTTAAAACTGTTCGAATCCGGGGCAATTCTGATCTATCTGGCGGAAAAAACTGGCCAGTTTTTCGCCAAAACCGGCGCCGATCGCTACCTCTGCCTGCAATGGCTGATGTTCCAGATGGGCGGCGTGGGGCCGATGTTCGGGCAGTTCGGTCACTTTAATAACTATTCGACGTCGAAGCTTCCCTACGCCATCGAGCGCTACCAGAACGAGGTCCGCCGCCTGCACGGCGTGCTCGACAAGCGGCTCGCCGAGGCGGAATATCTGGCGGGGACGGATTATTCCATCGCCGACATGGCCACCTTCCCTTGGCTGCGCAATCCGGCGCGGCGCAACATCGACCTGAACGACTACCCCAACGTCAAGCGCTGGTTCGCGGCGGTGGAAGCGCGCCCCGCGGTGCAGCGCGGCTGCGCGGTGCTGGCCGAGAGCGCGCGGCAGGGCGAGATGACCGATGCCGAGCGGGACATCATGTTCGGCAAGACCCAATTCGCCAAACGATGACCTGCCGGCGGCGCGGCGCCGGGCCGCGCCGCCGCATGATCAGCGGCGATAGCTGCCGCGGGCGATGGCGTCGAAATCGTAGATGTTGATGCCGAGGTCACGCAGGTCGCGCGAATCGAGCTGGCGCAGCACCTCCATGGTCTCGGCATGGGTCCGCCGGCGAATGCGCCAGGCCCGGAACCGCGCCAGCCAGCCGCTGCTGACGCCGTGCGGCTCGGTGATGCATGCATTCGGCGAGGAGCGAGTGAGTGTGGTCATGGAGCACCTCCTGTTGCACCGCAGCAATTGCTGCAATGCAGCATGTGGCTACCCGCGTGGTGTAATCAAGGTGGCGGTCGGGTAATATTACGCTGCGGCAGGAAGAAAGAACTTCTTTTGATGAATAAAAAGAAACAAAAAAACATTTTGTTCGTTTTGGTGCTCCGCGATCCGTGCTTCACGCATGCCGCAGGCGGATAGAAGTTTTTTGGTTCTTTTTTTCAAAAAAGAACACCTTTCTTCGCTTCCTCCCGCAGAACGTATTTCTGCATCTTGCCGGTGCTGGTCTTCGGCAGCGGCCCGAACACCACCGCCTTGGGCACCTTGTAACGCGCCATGTTGGCCCGGCAGAAGGCGATGATCTCCTCGGCGCTGGCTTGCTGGCCGGGTTTGAGGGTGACGAAGGCGACCGGCACCTCGCCCCAGGTCGGGTCCGGCCGGCCGACC
>DATJEA010000044.1:0-6869 GCA_035497095.1 Acetobacteraceae bacterium
CGCCGCTGCTTCGACCCGTTCATCCGCTTCGACGACAGTGCCACCGGGGCGATCATGCCGAACAACGCCGACTGGCTGGACAAGCTCGGCTATATCGAACTGCTGCGCGAGGTCGGGGTGCATTTCTCGGTCAACCGCATGCTGTCGTTCGACAGCGTGAAGTCGCGGCTCGACCGGGACCAGGGGCTGACCTTCCTGGAGTTCAACTACTCCATCCTGCAAAGCTATGATTTCCGCGAGTTGAACCGCCGCTACGGGGTCAGCCTGCAGATGGGCGGCTCCGACCAGTGGGGCAACATCGTCTCCGGCATCGACCTCACGCGGCGCACCGACGCCAGGCAGGTGTTCGGCCTGACCACGCCGCTGATCGCCACCGCCTCCGGCGCCAAGATGGGCAAGTCGGCGCAGGGCGCGGTGTGGCTGACCGCCGACCGGCTGCCGGTGTTCGACTACTGGCAGTACTGGCGCAACACCGAGGACGCCGATGTCGGCCGGTTCCTGCGGCTGTTCACCGACCTGCCGCTGGCCGAGATCGCCCGGCTGGAGACGCTGGGCGGTGCGGAAATCAACGAGGCCAAGAAGATCCTGGCCACCGAGGCCACCGCGCTCGCGCATGGCCGCGCCGCTGCCGCCTCCGCTGCCGAATCCGCCCGCCAGACCTTCGAGACCGGCGGCACCGCCGAGGACCTGCCGCGCGTCGCCATCCCGGCCGCCGAACTGGGTGACGGCATCCCGGCCTTCCGGCTGTTCGCGCTGGCCGGTCTGGCCGCCAGCAACGCCGAGTCCCGCCGGTTGATCCGCGGCGGCGGGGCGCGGGTGGATGACCGGGTCGTCGCCGATGAAGGCATGATCATCGCTACCGACGCGCTGCGGGCGGGGGTGAAGCTGTCCTCCGGGCGGAAGCTGCACCGCCTGGTCATCGCCGGGGCGTAAGCCTCCTTCGATGCAAAAAGGCCACCGGGAGATGTCCCGGTGGCCTTTGTGCTGTGACTGGTGGCAGGCGGAGGCTAGAAGCCCTCGCGCTCCAGGCGCTTGCGCTCCATCTTGCGGGCGCGGCGGACGGCCTCGGCGGCCTCGCGGGCGCGGCGCTCGGAGGGCTTTTCATAGTGGCGACGCAGCTTCATCTCGCGGAAGATGCCTTCACGCTGCATCTTCTTCTTGAGCGCCTTGAGCGCTTGATCGACATTGTTGTCGCGTACCAGAACCTGCACTTGGCCGCCTACTCCTGCAACTGAACTGCACCCCGACGATCGGGCTGCGATGATGACGGCCGCCCCCTTGGGTTATCGTCCAGGGACGGCATAAGGATACGGGCCCGGTGCCGCGATCGGCATCGAACCAGCGAGATTGGCGCTATACCATGCCCTTCCGCCTCGCCAAAGGGTTTTCCGCACCCCCATATAGGGGCATCGAACCGAATCGGAGTCATCATGGCCATCCTGAAGATCGCCCGCATGGGCCACCCGGTGCTGCTGCAACACTGCGAGCCGGTGGCCGACCCCACCGCGCCGGAGATCCGCCGCCTGGTCGCCGACATGATCGAGACCATGGAGGATGCCAGCGGCGCCGGCCTCGCCGCCCCGCAAGTGCATGTCCCACTTCGATTATTCGTCTTTCGGGTGAATCCGGCGCGGGCCAGCGGCGACGCCGAGGATACCGCGATGATGCCGAACGCGGTGGTGATCAATCCCGAAGTCGAGCTGCTCGGCGACGACCGGCGATTGCGCTGGGAGGGCTGCCTGTCGATCCCCGGGCTGCGCGCAGCGGTGCCCCGCGCCTGGCGCATTCGCTACACGGGGGTGGACACCGAGGGCAAGCCGGTCGGCGGCGAGGTGACCGGATTCCATGCCGGCGTGGTGCAGCACGAATTCGACCATCTCAACGGCGTGCTGTACCCGATGCGGATGACCGATTTCAGCCAGTTCGGCTTCAACGAGGAAATCGCCCGTGCCCAGGCGCAGGTGGCGCCATGATCGGCACGGTGGAGCGCTCGGCGGAGCGCGACTCGGCGCTGGCGGCGACCCTGCCGCATGTGCCGGAACTGGGCTGGACCATGGCGGCTCTGCGCCAGGGATTGCGCGATACCGGCGGCGACCCGGCCGACGCCGAATTGCTGTTTCCCGGCGGCGGCATCGCCATGATCGAGGCGTTCGCCGACCTCACCGACCGGCGGATGCAAGCCGAGGCCGAGGCGCTCGACCTGCCGGCGCTGCGGCTGCCGGCGCGGGTGCGGGCGCTGATCGCGCTGCGGTTGCGCCTGCTGGCGCCGGACAAGGCGGCGCTGCGCCGGGCCGCCGGCAAGCTCGCCCTGCCGGGCCGCAAGGCGGTGGCGCTGCGCTGCACGGCGCGCACGGTGGATGCCATCTGGCACGCGGCCGGCGACAGCTCGGCGGATTTCTCCTGGTACACCAAGCGGGCGATCCTCGCCGGCGTCTATGGCAGCACCCTGCTGTTCTGGCTCAGCCGGCACGACGAGGACGACTCGGCGACGTTGGCCTTCCTGGATCGGCGCCTGGCCGGGGTGGCGGCGATCGGACGGGCGCGGCGCCGCTGCGAGGGGGTGTTCGCACGGTTCCGGCCGGGACGTGCCGACTCCGAGGCAGCCTGATCCCGATGCCGGGCGTAACCTGACCCGCGTCCAGGTGGCGCGCTCGCCGGAACGGACGGTGCCGATGAAGCAAAGCAAGGTCCTCTTTTTGTTCACAAAAAGAGGACCTTGCTTGCTTACTCCGGCAACAGCGCGATCGCGTCCCCCATCGCGATAGCGCCGCCCTCGATCACCTCGGCATAGACCCCGAGATTGATATCGCCGTTCATCGCCTTCAGCTCGGCGACCGGCTTGGCGTCGCGCTCGCAGGTCTCGGGATTCACCTCGGTGGCAGCACAGCGCGGGATGGCTTTCAGCACCCGCACGCGGATCTGGCCGACCAGCAATTCGCGCCCCAGCCAGTCCCGCTCGCTCCATGCCGGTGCGCCGGAATACCAGATATTGGCGCGGAACCGGCGCTTGTGGCGACGCGCGCCGACCTTGGCCTCGAGCGCTGCGAGGCTGGCCAGATTGATCAGGCTGATCACCGGCGCCTTGCTGTCGCTGAACACATGGCCCGGCAGGTGCAGGAAATGCGGCGTGCCGCGCGCCGCCGGGCCGAGGAAGGCGGCCAGATAGGCGCCCACAAGCTGCCGGCCGTCGGCGCTCAGCACGTTCGCCTCGATCGAGCCTTGCGGGCCGATGATGGTGAGCATGCCGGTGCGGTCGTTGAAGCTGGAGCGCAGGGCGGCGATCGACGCATCGGCCATCTGGCACATGAAGTTGCGCTTGGGCAGCCAGGTCGGCGCCGCGGGGTCCAGCGGCGCGTCGCCATGGGCCAGCGCGAAGGCGCGATCCCAGGGGATGGCGCGGCCGGTTTCGACGGCGATCTGCTCCAGTGCCTCGGGCGTCAGGCCTTTGACGGGATAGCGATAAAGACGCTCGATGCGCATGGTCGGGTCCCTTGAGTTGGCCCCGATTATTCCCCATGTCTGGCAGCGATGAAAGCGTGCTCGCTGCCTCCTGGAGGGGCGACCGCGCGCGTCGCCTGAGAAAGGGGCAAAACATATGGACATCGAGAAATTCACCGAGCGGTCGCGGGGCTTCATCCAGGCCGCGCAGACCATCGCAATCCGCGAATTCCACCAGCAGTTGGCGCCCGAGCATCTGCTCAAGGCGCTGCTGGATGATGAGGAGGGTGCGGCCGGCGGGCTGATCCGCGCCGCCGGCGGCGACGATCGCGCCGCCCGGGTGGCGGTGGACGGCGAGGTGGCGAAACTGCCGAGGGTGCAGGGCAGCGGCGCGCAGGGCCAGCCGCAGATCACCCCGGCACTGGTGCGGGTGCTGGACAACGCGCAGCAGGCGGCAACCAAGGCCGGCGATGAATACGTGGCGCAGGACCGGCTGCTGGTGGCGCTGGCCAGCGCCGAGGGTGCCGCGGGGCGGGCGCTGAAGGCCGGCGGTGTCAGCGCGCAGGCGCTGGAGAAGGCGGTGACCGACATCCGCAAGGGCCGCAAGGTGGACAGCCAGAACGCCGAGGCCAGCTTCGACGCGCTGAACAAGTACGCCCGCGACGTGACCGCGCTGGCGCGTGATGGCAAGCTGGACCCGGTGATCGGCCGCGACGAGGAGATCCGCCGCACCATCCAGGTGCTGGCCCGGCGCACCAAGAACAACCCGGTGCTGATCGGCGAACCCGGCGTCGGCAAGACCGCGATCGTCGAGGGCCTGGCACTGCGCATCGTCAATGGCGACGTGCCGGAGGCGCTGAAGGGCAAGCGGCTGATGGCGCTCGACCTCGGCGCGATGGTCGCGGGTGCCAAGTATCGCGGCGAGTTCGAGGAGCGGCTGAAGGCGGTGCTGAAGGAGATCGAGGCCGCCGCCGGCGAGATCGTGCTGTTCATCGACGAGATGCATACGTTGGTCGGTGCCGGCAAGGCGGATGGCGCGATGGACGCCTCCAACCTGCTGAAGCCGGAACTGGCCCGCGGCGCGCTGCACTGCGTCGGCGCGACCACGCTCGACGAGTATCGCAAGCACGTCGAGAAGGACGCGGCGCTGGCGCGGCGGTTCCAGCCGGTGTTCGTCGGCGAGCCGAGCGTGGAGGACACCATCTCGATCCTGCGCGGCATCAAGGAGAAATACGAACTGCACCACGGCGTGCGGATCACCGATGGCGCGCTGGTGGCGGCGGCAACCCTGTCCAACCGCTACATCACCGACCGCTTCCTGCCGGACAAGGCGATCGACCTGATGGACGAGGCCGGCTCGCGGCTCAGGATGCAGGTGGACAGCAAGCCGGAGGAACTGGACGAGCTGGATCGCCGGGTGATGCAGCTGACCATGGAGCGGATGGCGCTGAAGAACGAGAAGGACGCCGCGAGCCGCGACCGGCTGGGCAGGCTGGAAGTGGAACTGGCCGGGCTGCAGGAGAAATCCGACAGCATGTCGGCCGCCTGGAAAGCCGAGAAGGAGAAGCTCTCCGGCGCGCAGAAGCTGACCGAGCGGCTGGACGCGGCGCGCAGCGAGATGGACGTGGCGCGGCGCAAGGGCGACCTGGCGCGGGCCTCGCAACTGCTCTACGGCGAAATCCCCGAGCTGGAGCGCCAGATCGCGGCCCACCAGGATGGCGGGCAACTGGTCAATGAGGCGGTGACCGCCGAGGCGATCGCCTCGGTGGTGTCGCGCTGGACCGGCGTGCCGGTGGACAAGATGCTGGAAGGCGAGCGCGGCAAGCTGCTGCGCATGGAGGACGAACTCCGCAAGCGGGTGGTCGGCCAGGAGGACGCGCTGAAGGCGGTGGCCGATGCGGTGCGCCGGGCGCGGGCCGGGTTGCAGGACCCGAACCGGCCGATCGGCAGCTTTCTGTTCCTCGGCCCCACCGGCGTCGGCAAGACCGAACTGACCAAGGCGCTGGCCGGCTTCCTGTTCGACGACGACCGGGCGATGGTGCGCATCGACATGAGCGAATTCATGGAGAAGCACGCCGTTTCGCGGCTGATCGGAGCACCCCCCGGCTATGTCGGCTACGAGGAAGGCGGCGTGCTGACCGAGGCGGTGCGGCGCCGCCCGTATCAGGTGATCCTGTTCGACGAGGTGGAGAAGGCGCACGAGGACGTATTCAACGTGCTGCTGCAGGTGCTGGATGACGGGCGCCTGACCGATGGCCAGGGGCGCACGGTGGACTTCAAGAACACCATCATCGTGCTGACCAGCAATCTCGGCAGCGACATCCTGGCCGCCCAGCCGGACGGGGCCGATCTCGCCATGGCCTATAAGGGCGTGATGGAGGTGGTGCGCGGGCATTTCCGGCCCGAGTTCCTCAACCGGCTGGATGAGGTGGTGCTGTTCCGGCGGCTGCAACGCTCGGATATGGCGGCGATCGTCGATATCCAACTGGCGCATCTGCGCGGGCTGCTGGCCGACCGCAAGATCGAGTTGGAGATGGATGCCGCGGCAATGCAGTGGCTGGGGGCCGAGGGCTACGACCCGATCTACGGCGCCAGGCCGCTGAAGCGGGTGATCCAGCGCAGCCTGCAGAACACGCTGGCCGGGATGATCCTGGAGGGCACGGTGCAGGACGGCGAGACCGTGCATGTCTCGGCCGGGCCGGACGGGCTGGTGATCAACGGGCGGATGGCCGAGGTGGCGTAAACAACGGGGCTGCTGCTCTACGCGGGCAGCGTCGCCTCGATCAGCTCGGCTACCGCTGTATCACCCTGGGCTCGCAGCGCCGCGATCACCCCCTTGCGATCGGCGACGCTGCGGTTCTGGCTCATCTTCCACTGCGCCTCGACCTTGTCGGGGCGCAGCCGGAAGGCGCGGATGCCTTTCAGCATCGCGGCGCGATATTTCTCCTCCAGCGCATCGATATCGAAGCCCATCGCATCATGCACCGCGAGGCGGCGCAGAATGGCGCAGGCGCCCTCGGCATCGTCCACTGCCTCCAGCATGCCGTGCACGTGCACCGCGGCGTAATCCCAGGTCGGCACCGAGGGCTGGGTTTCGTACCAACCCGGCGTGATATAGGCGTGCGGCCCGCTGAACACCGCCAGCGCCCGGCCGCCGGCCAGGATGTCGGCCTGGGCGTTGGCGCGGCCCAGATGCGCCGCCAGCACGAAGCCATCGCCCTCGCGATCGACGATGAACGGGATGTGCGAGCCATCCATCGCGCCGCCCGCGCTGGTCACCAGCAGGCCGAACGGGTTGGCCTCGATCAGCCCGACGATGCGGCTGGTGTCGGTCTCGATGAAGGCCGGGCGGAGATACATGGCGGCTGTCCGGGAAAGAAGGGTTTACGGGAATGGCCTAGTTAGACGTATATTGGTCTACGGAGATACGC
>DATJEA010000045.1:0-3429 GCA_035497095.1 Acetobacteraceae bacterium
ACCATTCTCGGCCGCGATGCAGGTCGGCTTCGGCGGCGCCCTGGTGTTCGCCACCGGCATATTGATCGGCAGCGCCTGACGGGCGATCCCAACGACAAAGGGCCGCCCGATCGGACGACCCTTGCTGCGGTGGTGCTGCCGGACAGGATTGAACTGTCGACCTCTCCCTTCATCCTGCTACCGCTTTCACGGCCCCGCTATCGGGGTTTGCAGGCTGGACCATCCCTTCGCCGTAACCCGTGAGGGTTCGTAGGCGCCACCCGTCTGGCCTCTACACCTTCCCGATCGAAATCAGGCTTGGCTCGGGATTGGCCTGGGGCGTTGCGGCCCGTTAGCGTTCCCCGAATTTGGGCGGTTTACACCCGGTCGTTTCCGGCCGGGGAGGCAAGCAAGTCTACCAAGGGAGTGCTCTACCACTGAGCTACGGCAGCGAAACCTCCTTCTCATCACGCCCCCGACAGCTCCACCGAGCCGCCCGGGCATCCGCTCGCTGCGGACGCCGCGTCTCCTAGCGTTTGGCATCGGTCAACGCAACCCCCACCGCCACCATACTCGCGGCTTTCGCTTGACAGCACCGCCGCCTGCGCCGACCACCCTGCCGGATCACCATGAACGATCTCACTCCCCGCTCGACGCCGCCGCTGACGCCGGGCCGCGTCTCCGATCTGCTCTCCCGCGCCGGGCTCTCGCCGCAGCGTGGCGAGGCCCAGGCGGTGATCGCCCGCCTCGCCGCCGCCGGCATCGCCGAACCTGGCAGCGCCGACGCCGTCGCAGCGCTCGAAGCCATCCGCGCCACCGACGACAGCGACGTAGCGCTGGCCGCGCTGCACCAGCACGCCACCGCAGCCGGCCTGCCGCCGGAGTCCGCCGAACTGCGCCCGCTGCTGCGCGCCGTCGGCCCGGCGCCGGAGCCTGCCGTGTTGCGCGCCGCCCTGCTCGGCCTGCGCCGCGCCAGTTGGCCGCGCCGCATCGGCCTGCTGGCGGCCGGTGGTGGCGGGCTGCCGTGGCGCCGGGTGGACCAGGAACAGGCCGCCGCCAGCCTCACCGACCCGGCTGCCGACGACGCCGCCCTGCTCGCCGCCCTGGAAGCCGCCGTCGCCGACCGGCTGCGCGCCGCCGGCTCGCCGGATGCCGCGCTGTCGCTGGCCCAGGCCGACCTCGCCACCCGGCTCGGCAAAGACCCGGCGATGGATGACTTCGCCGACTGCGTCGCCTGCGTCGCCACCGCCTTCCGCCTCACCGACGCATCGTCCTGGATCGCCGAGATCACCGGCGCCGAGCGCACCCGCCGCCGCGAGGCCCGTGCCGCCGAACGCGAGGCCCGCGAAGCCCGCGCCGCCGAGGAGCAACGCCAGCGCGACTGGGAGCAAAGCCTGGTCGCCGCCGAGGCGCTGCCCGCCCTGCTCGGCTGCACCGCCGTCGAGGCCGCCCGCTGGGTCCGCGCCGGGCTGATCCCGGCCGCCCGCAAGGTCACGCTGCGGCGCGGCCCGAAAACCGTGCACCGCACCGAGTTCGACCCGCTCGCCGTCGCCGCATTGCGCCCCGGACTGCCTGGCTGGCGCGCCGCCGAAGCCCACTCCGGCCGTCACCACCCCGCCCCCACGGCGCCCGCGCCCACCGCGCGCTTCACCCCCAGCCAGAACGCCGCCGTCGCCCGCGTCGCAGCACTCGACCGCTACGCCGCGCATTTCACCACCGCGCGCGCGCTCAACCGCCGCATCGTGCTGATCACCGGGCCGACCAACAGCGGCAAGACCCACATGGCGCTCGATCGCCTGGCCGCCGCCGACTCCGGCCTCGCGCTGGCGCCGCTGCGGCTGCTGGCGCACGAGTTCCGCGAGGCGCTGGCGGCGCGCGGCATCCCGACCTCGCTCACCACCGGCGAGGAGCGCGATCTGGTCCCCGGCGCCCGCCACATCGCCGCCACCGTCGAGATGTGCCCGTTCCAGACCCCGGTCGATGTCGCGGTGATCGACGAGGCACAGATGCTCGACGACGCCGACCGCGGCGCCGCCTGGACCGCCGCGATCATGGGCGTGCCGGCGCGCACGGTGATCGTGCTCGGCGCGCCGGACTGCGCCGCCATGGTGCATCGCGTCGCAGCACTGTGCGCCGATCCGGTGGAGGAAATCCATCTCGAACGCAAATCGCCGTTGGCCGCGGCACCGCATCCGGTCAAGCTCGCCGATCTCGGCCGTGGCGATGCGCTGATCGCGTTCTCCCGCCGCGAGGTGCTGTCGCTGCGCGCCGCCCTGATGGCGCGTGGCCGCTCGGTCGCCTGCGTCTACGGCGCGCTGTCGCCCGAGGTGCGCCGCGCCGAGGCAAGCCGGTTCCGCGAGGGGCAGGCCGACATCCTGGTCGCCACCGACGCGATCGGCATGGGGCTAAACTTCGGGCCGCTGCGCCGCGTGGTGTTCTCCGCGCTGTCGAAATGGGACGGCCGCGAGCAGCGCGCGCTGTCGGTGCAGGACATCAAGCAGATCGGCGGCCGCGCCGGCCGCTTCGGCTACCAGGACGAGGGGCTGGTCGCCGTGCTGGCCGGCGCCGGCGAACCGGCCACCATCGCCAAGGCGCTCGCCGCCACCCCGGCACCGCCCACCGACCTGCGCCCGCGCGTGGCGCCGGATGCCGATATCGTCGCCGCCGTCGCCGCCGAGATCGGCACCGACAGCCTGTACGCCACGCTGATCCGCATCACCCGCGCCGTGCTGCGCGCCGACGACCCGAACTACCGCCTGGCCGACCTCGCCCCGCACACCGCCATCGCCGGCGCCATCGACCGGCTGTCGCTGCCGCTGCTCGCCCGCTGGACCTACGCGCTCTGCCCGATCAACATCCGCGATCGCGGCGTCGAGCGGCTGGCCGCCTGGGCGCTGGAACACGCCGCCGGCCGCCGCATCCGCCCGCCCACCGCCGGCCGCCTGCCGCCGCCCGACCGCGCCGGACAGGAAGAGCAGGAACGCGCCGAGAAAATCTACCGCCGGCTGGTGTCGTGGCGCTGGCTGGCGATGGGCTTCCCGGAACCGTACGCCGACCAGGACGAGGCGCTGGCCGAGGGTGAGCGGCTGAATGGCTGGATCGAGGCAGTGCTGGCGGGGCGGCCGCGCTCCAAGTAAGCAAGCAGTCCTTTTTTGCAAAAAAGGACCAAAAAACTTTCGTCCGCCTTGCGGCATTGCGGACGCGGAGAGTGCGGAGTCTCCAAAACGAACAAAAAGTTTTTTTGCTTCTTTTTGTTCACAAAAAGAAGGCCTTACTTCCTTCCTACAATCAACGCCAAGACGGCCCCAACCAACCCGATGGCAAACACCGAGGCATGGCTGCCGGTGGCCGCGTAGGCCCAGGCCATCACGAAGCCGCTGGCCATCTGTGCCGCCGCCCAGGCGACGGTGCCGAGCCGCCAGATGCCGGCCGCCTGGTCGTCGGCGATTT
>DATJEA010000046.1:0-10362 GCA_035497095.1 Acetobacteraceae bacterium
TGCGGATTCTGGACGGCTTCAACCTGACGGTGCTGCCGCGCGACGGGGTGGAGCATCTCGATCTGCTGTGGCGGGCGTTGCGGCTGGCGGCCGGGGTGCGGGTGCAGAGCGGCATTCCGTCGGCGGAGCGGCTGGCGGAGCTGCTCGGCGAGCCGGCGGTGGCGCTGTTGCGGGCGCGGGTGACCGACGGGTTGCCGGTGGAGGGGCCGACCGAGCAGTGGATCGCGCCGCCGGAGGGCAAGGTCGCGGGCCAGCACACCACGTCGCTGTCGGTCGCGGATGGCGCCGGAAATGTGGTGTGCCTGACGCAGAGCCTGGGCGCGCGGTTCGGCTGCGGTGTGGTGGTGCCGGGCACCGGGCTGTGCCTGAGCAATGCGCTGTACTGGGGGGAATTGGACCAGCGGGGGCCGAACGCGCTGGTTCCCGGCGGCCAGCTTGCCACCTCGATGTCGCCGAGCATCGCACTGCGCAACGGCCTGCCGGTGCTGGCGCTGGGCACGCCGGGCAGCTACGGCATCACCCAGACGCAGGTGCAGGCGCTGGTGCAGCATGTCGATTTCGCGTTGCCGATCCAGGCGGCGATCGAGGCGCCGCGGGCCAGGCTGTGGGATGGGCGCCGGGTGCAGGCGGAAAGCCGGATCGCGCCGGAGGTGCTGGCCGAGTTGGCGGCGCGCGGCCATGCGGTGGAGGCGCCGGCGGCGTGGACCCCGGCGGTCGGCGGCATGCAGGGGATTGCGCTCGATCCCAGGACCGGCGTGCTGACCGGCGGCGGCGATCCGCGCCGCGAGGGCTATGTGGTGCCGGTCTAGCAACGGCGGAGCCGCCGAACGAATGAAAAGCTTTTTCGCTTCTTTTTGTTCACAAAAAGAAGATTCTTCCTTAGTTAAAACATAATGAACATGACCGGGGAGTTGCTGAGAGCGATCGGCGAGCCAGGCGGCCGGTATGCGCTGTGCGGCGTGGCGGTGTGGCTGGGGTTGCGGCTGACCGGGCAGGTGAATCTCGGGCTGGCGGGCTGTGCCGGGTTGGCGGCGCTGGCGCTCGGGCTGACGCCGTTGCCGGCGGTGCTGGCTGGCTGCGGGCTGGGCGCGGCGGCGGGGTGCGGGCTGGAGCTCGGGGTGATGCGGCGGTTCGGCGTCGGCGCCGGGAGCGTGCTGGCCGGGCTGGTGAGCTGGCTGGCGTTGGCCGGGCTGGCGGACGCGGTGGCGCGGCTGCTGCCGGTGCCGCACGCGGCGGGGCTCGGGTCGTATTGGCTGTGGGCCGGGCTGGCCGTGGCGGCGGCTTGCGTCGCGTGGATCGAGCGGCCTGGCCGGGGGCGGCTGGCGCTGCGGGCGGCGGCGGCCGACCCGGTGGCGGCGGCGCTCGGCGGCGTGCCGGTGAACCGGATGCGGCTGGCGATCGCGGCGGTTTCGGGCGCGCTGGTCGGGCTGGCGGCGGTGCTGGGGGGTGGCGCGGCCTGGGTGCTGGTGCTGCATGGCGTGGCGGCGGCGCTGGTTGGGCAGCGCTGGGGGGTCGGCGGCGTGGTGGGCGCGGCGCTCGGGCTGGCGGTGCTGGAGCGGCTGGCCGGGCCTGGCGATCTGCTCGGCTACGCGGTGTTGCTGGCGGTGCTGCTGCTGCCCTCGCGCGCGGCGGCGAGAGCGGCTTGAACGGTGAATGCGCTGTTCGATCTGTGGCCGGTCTATGCGCCGGTGCTGGCGGCGATGGCGTTGCCGCTGGCGCTGCCCTGGCTGCTGGCCGCGAGCGGCGCGGCCGGGCTGGCACTGGCGCTGGGGTTCGGCGGGCTGGCGGCGCGGCTGCCCTCCGGACAGGCGGCGCTGGCCAGCCTGGCGCTGGCGCTGCTGGCCGGGGCGCTGGCGGCGCGCTGGCCGGTGGTGACGGCGCGGGCGGCGCCGCCCTGGGTGGCGCTGCTGGTGGTGGTTCTGGCGGCAGCCGGGCTGCGGGCGCTGCTGCATTCATGGCATGGAAGAGCGGCGCGGCTGCTGCGCCACGATGCGGCGCTGGCGGCAGGCAGCGGGGTTGTGGCGTGGCGGGTGGAGTTGATCGGTTTCGCCGTCGCCGGGATCGCCGGGGGGCTCGCCGGCGGGTTGCTGGCGCTGGGGCCGCAGGGAGCGGTGGCGTCGCCGTTCGCGGCGCTGCATCTGGGGTTCCTGCTGGCCGCCGCGGTGCTGATCGGCGGCTGCGGGCATTGGAGCGGCGCGGTGCTCGGGGCCGGGCTGGTGACGCTGCTGCCGCTGGCGGTGGCGCGGCTGGCGCATGGCTCGGAGCCGGGCGGGTTTGGCGATCTGGCGATCGGGCTGGTGCTGCTGGCCGGCTGGTGGCTGCTGCCGGGCGGGCTGACCGAGGCCGATGCCGAGGCGGCACGGCGACGGCTGCTGCCGCGCCGGCGGCATCCGGCACGGGCGCATTACCATCGGGTGGACCGGTGAGCGCGGCGCCCGACTCCGCCATGTTGGAGTTCGTCGGCGTGGCATTGCGGCGCGGCGCGCAGCCGGTGCTGGAGGGACTCGATTTCGACGCGCCGCGCGGCCGGATCACCGGGCTGCTGGGGCAGAACCGGGCCGGCGTCGCCGAACTGGTGGCGCTGGCCGGCGGCGTAATGCGGCCATCCGGCGGGCGTATCCTGCTGGAGGGCGCGGCGTTGGGCGCGACACCGATGGCGGCGGCGGCGCAGGGGGTGGCGCGCTGCGCCAGGCGGCCGCGCGGGATCGTCGGGCTGACGGTGATGCAGCAGGCGATGACCGGCGGCTTCGTGCATCGGCCGGGGTTCTTGGCCTCGCTGCTGTGGCTGCCGGGGGCGCGCCGGGCGGAGCGGGCGCTGGCCAAGCGGGTGCGGGGATTGCTGGCGCAGGCCGGGCTGGCGGCGCAGGCCGAGGCGCCGGCGGTGCGGCTGCGGCCGGCCGAGGCCTGGCGGCTGGAGATCGTCCGCGCGCTCGCCGCCGAGCCGCGGCTGCTGCTGCTGGAGGCGCCGAGTGCGGCGCTGCGGCCGGCCGACTGCGCCGCGCTGGGCGAATGGTTGCGCGGGTTGTGCGCGGCCGGGCTCACGGTGCTGGTGGCCGAGCGCAACATGGAATTCGTGGCGGCGCAGTGCGACCATGCGGTGGTGCTGCATCACGGACGGAAGCTGGCCGAGGGGGCGCCGCGGGCATGCCTGGATCGGCCGGAGGTGCAGGAGGCGCTGCTCGGGCGCCAGCAAGATGCTGACCGTATCCGCGCTCGCCAGTAGTCATGGCCCGGTGCGGGCGTTGCGCGGCGTGACGCTGGCGGTGGGCAGCGGCGCGTTCGTGGCGCTGCTGGGCGGCAACGGCGCCGGCAAGACCACGCTGCTGCGGGCGATCGCTGGGCTGCATCGGCCGGTGCACGGGGTGATCCAGTTCCGTGGCGCCGATTTGGTGCGGCGGGAGCCGGCGGCGATCGTGCGGCGGGGGGTGGCGCTGGCCTGGGAGGCCGCGGCGTTCGGCGGCCTGAGCGTGGCGGAGACGCTGGCGCTGGGGGCGATGGCCGGGCGCGGCCGGCATGCGGCGATGCTGGCCAGGGTCTACGCACTGTTTCCGCCGCTGGCCGCCGCCCGCAGCGCGCCGGCGGCCGGGCTCGACGGCGATGCCGCGCGGATGCTGGCGGTCGGCCGCGCCATGGTGACGCGGCCGCGGGTGCTGCTGCTCGATGAGCCGATGGCCGGGCTGTCTGAGCCGGCGGCGGAGTTGATGCGCGATGCGCTGCTGGCGCTGCACACGGCCGGCGTGGCGCTGCTGCTGGCCGCCCAGGATGCGGCGCTGGCGCTGGCGCTGTGCGACTATGGCTATGTGCTGCGGCGCGGCCGCATCGTCGCCCAGGGCAAGCCGGCCATGCTGCGCGAATCGCAGGCGGCGATGGAGGCGTTTCTGGGCTGAACTGAAGGGGGAACTGCGATGGCTCGCCGATTGATCGATATTTCCAGCCCGCTGCGCGCCGGCATCGCCAGCGATCCGCCGCATATGCTGCCGCAGATCGAGTATGTCGATCACCACCAGACCGCGCCGGCGATGGCCGCGTATATGGGGGTGCCGGTGGAGGCGCTGCCGGACGGCGAATACGCGGCGGTGGAGCGGGTGACGATCAGCAGCCATAACGGCACCCATCTGGACGCGCCGTATCACTTCTTCAGCACCATGAACCATGCGTTGGTGGCGGGCGGCGAGCCATCGTGGCGGATCGACGAGGTGCCGCTGGAATGGTGCTTCCAGCCGGCGGTGAAGCTGGATTTCCGCCATCTGCCGGACGGCTACGTGGCGACGCCGGGCGATGTGCGGGCGGAACTGGCGCGCATCGGGCACGCGCTGGCGCCGCTGGAGATCGTGGTGGTGAACACCGCCGCCGGGCTGCGCTATGGCGAGGCGGATTACGTGGATACCGGCTGCGGCATGGGCAAGGCGGCGACGCTGTGGCTGCTGGAACAGGGGGTGCGGCTGGTCGGCACCGATGCCTGGAGCTGGGACGCACCGTTCAGCCATACCAGGCGCCGTGTGGCCGAGACCGGCGATGCCGGGCTGATCTGGGAGGGGCATCGGGCCGGGCGGGAGATCGGCTATTCGCATCTGGAGAAGCTACATAATCTGGAGGCGCTGCCGGCCGAGGGGTTCGAGGTGGTGTGCTTCCCGGTCAAGCTACACCGCGCCTCGGCGGGCTGGACGCGGGCGGTGGCGATCCTGCCCTGACTGCCGACCTGCTTGCGCGGTGCCCCGGCCGGAGTATGGCTATCGCAAGGAGACTTCGCATGACCGATCACGCCGCCCAGGTTTCATCGCCGCCGGTCGCACCCGTCGCCGTCGCCCGCCCCGCCGCCAGCCTGTTGGTGTTGCGCGGCGCCGGCCGGACACACGAGCCGGAGGTGCTGATGGGGGTGCGGGGGGCGGCGCATAAATTCATGCCCAATCGGCTGGTGTTCCCCGGCGGGCGGGTGGACGACGAGGACCTCACCGCCGCCTGCGCCAGCGCGCTGCGCGCCGATGTGCTGGCGCGGCTGATGCGCGGCGCCGACCAGACGCTGGCCCAGGCGATCGCGGTGGCCGCCGCGCGCGAGTTGGAGGAGGAAACCGGGCTGACGCTCGGCGCGCCGCCGGAAGTGGCCGGGTTCGATTATCTCTGCCGGGCGATCACGCCGGAGCGCTCGCCGATCCGCTTCGATGCGCGCTTCCTGGTGGTCGACGCCGAGATGGTGACCGGCACGCTGGCCGGCTCCGGCGAGCTGGAGGGGCTGCGCTGGTACGGGCTGGGCCAGGCGCTGGCGCTCGACCTCGCGTTTCCGACGCGCGGCGTGCTGG
The DNA here is from genome assembly GCA_035497095.1 of Acetobacteraceae bacterium. Taxonomy (GTDB): domain Bacteria; phylum Pseudomonadota; class Alphaproteobacteria; order Acetobacterales; family Acetobacteraceae; genus 70-18. The sequence continues at coordinate 5,298 of DATJEA010000046.1, forward strand.
AGCGGCTTACCCTGTGGCTGGCGCTCAGCGAGGCCGAGCGCCAGCATCAGGCCAATGTCGCGACGCTACGCAATCGCGGCTGGGTGATGGAGTAGCGGGTTACGCCGCCACCTCGACGTTCCAGAACATCGGGAAGCTGCTCTGGACGAGGTTCTTCAGCCGGCTGCGGTAGCCGGCCGGGCGGGAGAACTGGCCCCACATCACGCACGGCACCAGCTCGTAGGCCACGACCTGGATCTTGGTCGCGATCTCACGCCGCGCGGCGAGGTCAGGCGCGTAGGCGAAGGCCTTCAGCAGCGGCGGAATCCGCGCATCGCAGCTCCAGCCGACATAATCCGCGCAACTGTTGGCGACATAGAAATGGGTGAGCGGCGAACTGATATCCAGGCCGCTGACATAGACCGGGAACATGCTCCAGCCGTCTTTCTTGGCGCGGCGGGCCAGCACCGTGCCCCAATCCATCACCTGCTCATCGACGGTGAAGCCGGCCGCTCGCATGTGCGCCGCAAACAGGATGCCGGCGGTATGCGAGATCGAGTTGGCGATATTGAGCATCACCACCGGCTCGCCGTTGTACTTGGTCTTGGCCAGCGCCGCCTTCGCCTTGGCGATCGAGAACTGCGCGACCTCGGAGCCGGCGTTGGTCGAGAGCGGCGCGTCGCACATCCAGAAGGCGCGGCACTCCTTGAGCCGGAAGCGGTCGGGGATGCCGATCGCCTGTAGCGTCTCGTTCTGATCGACGAGATGCCACAGCACCTGGCGCACCGCCGGATCGGCGAACGGGCCGGTGGCGTGGTTGAGGCGGAAATTGCCCTGGTACATGTCGATGCCCGACAGCTCCATCAGCTCGATATCTTTGGTCTTGCCCAGCTTGGCCAGCCAGTCGAACGGCAGGAACTGCATGTAGTCGATCTCGCCGGCGATCAGCGCGCTGACACCGGTGGCGTCATCGGGCATCACCTGCAGCAGGACCCGCGGCACCTTCACCACCTTGCCGCCGGCGAGGAAATCGGGCGGCTCGCTGCGGGGCACATAGCCGTCGTGCTTGGCCAGCGTCATCACGTTGCCGGGCCGCCACTGGTCGGCGACGAACCGGAACGGGCCGGAGCCGATGATCTCGGTGATCCGCCCGTCGCCGGCCGCCTTGATGATCCGCTCGGGCATGATGAACGGCACCACCGCGTTGGGCTTGCCCAGCACGTCGAGCATCATCGGAAACGGCTCGCGCAGCGCGATGATGAACGTGCGGGGATCTTTGGCCTCGATGGTCTGGGTGGCCGCGGTCATCATACGCCCGAGATTGTCCTTCGCCCCCCAGCGCTTCAGCGAGGCGACGCAATCCTGCGCGGTGACCGGGGTGCCGTCGTGGAAGACGAGGCCGGGGCGAAGCGTGAACGACCAGGTGAGGCCGTCCTCGCTCATGGTGTGGCTTTCCACCATCTGCGGCTTGATGGCGCCCTTGGAATCCATCGAGAACAGCGTGTCGAACACATGATAGCCGAAGGTGCGGGTGATGTTCACGGTGGTGGCGTGCGGGTCGAGGATCACCACTTCCGATTCCAGCACCACGGTCATATCGGCCGGCGCCGCCCGCGCCGCGCGCCACGGCGCCACCCCGGCCAGGGCCCCTGCCCCGGCGCCCAGCAAGGCGCCGCGTCGGCTCAAACGAAATTGGCTCATCGCACTCTCCATCAGCTTTTCTGCGCCAGCTTAGGAATGTTCCGCCGAAAAGGTAAATGGCGGAGTGGCGGGCGGCTCGAATGGGCGAGGCGGTCGCAGGCAACAAAATGTCGCGTTGGCACCGATGATGATCCGCTCTGGAACCCATCTTGCCGTCAGAAATTCGCAATCGCCGATCGAACCGCCACGGCCGCCATCGCGGCGGCGCTTGACTAATGGATCAAAACATTAGCCCTATGCCGATGTCGATATGCCCATGGACCCCACATCGCGTTTTCCCCTGCTTGGCGAGCCGCTCTCGCTCGATCTGGTCAATCTGTGCGTGCGTCGCAATGGCGCCGACATCGACCTGTTGGACAGCCCTGCCGCACTCGATGCCTGGTTGCGGGCCGAGGCGGAGCGGCTGAGCTGGAGCGGTGCGGCGAGTGCGGCCGACTGGCTGGCAGTGCGCGCGCTGCGTGCGGCCATCGCCGAGTTGTTTCGCGCCCGGCGCGAAGAAACCCGGCCCACGGCCACAGCGCTGGCGCAACTGAACGCGGCGCTGGCGGCGCCTGGCCGGAGCAGGCTGGTGTGGACCGGCCGGCAACCCCGCCTCGCCCCGCCAGGCGCCAGGGCGCGGCGCGGCGCAGTGTTGCAGCAACTGGCCGCCGACGCCGTCGCCGTGCTGACCGGTCCGCAGGCCGGGCGTTTGCGCAGATGCGCGAATCCGGACTGCGTGTTGCAGTTCATCGCCAGCAACCCGCGGCGGCGCTGGTGTTCGAGCGCGCTGTGCGGCAACCGTGCCCGCGTGGCGCGCCACTACCGGCGCCACCGCGAGGCGGCATGATGGGTTCGGCTGTCAGCACCGCAATCGGCGCCCGGTCGAGCACGCCGCGCACATTGCTGCCGGCAATCTGTTGCGCCGCGTTCGTGGTGTTCACGCAGACCTTCATGGTGGCACCGCTGATCCCGCGGCTGTCGGTGGTGTTCGCGAGCCCGATTGCCTGGGTGGCTCTGGCAATCCCCGCCTATATCGTGCCGCAAGGGATCATGACGCTGCTCGCCGGGCCGCTTTCCGATCGCTTCGGGCGGCGCGAAATCATCTACCTCTCATTGCTGTTGTTCGCCGCCATCACCGCGGCCACCGCGACCGCCGATCGCATCGACGTATTCATCGCCTGGCGGATTGCCGCCGGCCTGATCGCCGCGGGCGTGGTGCCGATCTGCCTGACGCTGATCGGCGATGTCATCCCGTTCGAGCGCCGTGGCCGCGCGGTCGGCTGGATGTTCGGCTCGATCGCCGGCGGCACCGCCACGGGGGCTGCCGCTGGCGCGTTGCTGGAGCCGCTGATCGGCTGGCAGGGCCTGTTTCTCACTGTGGCGGTGGCTTCGGCGATGGTGGTCATCGTCGCGCTGGTGACCGGCGCCTTTCCCCGCCGCGCCGTCGACGCGGTGCCGGCGCCGTGGCGCAGTGTGGCGCATGGCTACGCGGCGCTGCTCTCGCACGCCCGCGCCCGGCGCACCTACGGCTACGTGCTGCTCAATGCCATTCTGCAGTCCGGCGTGTTTACCTGGCTCGGGGTTTACCTGCATCAGCGCTTCGGACTCGGCGAAACCGGCATCGGCCTGGCGCTGCTCGGCTACGGGATTCCCGGATTGCTGTTCGGGCCGATCATCGGCAAGCTGGCCGACCGCTATGGCCGCGCCTGGATCATTCCCGCCGGCGTGCTGCTGACCGGGATCTGCGCGTTGCTGCTCGCGCTGCCATTGGGGCTGGTCGCGGCGCAGATCGCCATCATCCTGCTGTCGCTCGGTTTCGACCTCACCCACCCGCAGCTTGCCGCGATTGCGACCGATCTGGGCGGCCCGCGCGGGCAAGCCGTGGCGCTGATGGCGTTCTCGCTGTTCGTCGGTTTCGGCCTCGGCAGCCTGCTGTTCCAGGCCGCATTGGTGCTCGGATTCACCGGCGCGTTCAGCCTGTTCGGCGCGGTCGCGCTGGTGGCGGCTGGCGTTGCGCTGGTGCTGTTCCGCGGCGAGCGGCCGATTGCGGCAAGGAAGTAAGGAAGCAGTGCTTTTTTAAAAAAAAGCACCAAAAAACTTCATCCATTGGAATTTGGCTCGACGCCCGAGACTCCAGGGAATGGAAAGTTTTTTTGCTTCTTTTTGTTCGCAAAAAGAAGATCTTACTTGCTTGGCAGCACCGCACTGAGCGACGAGTGCACCACCGCGAACAGCGGCCCAGGTGCGACCAGCGCATCGAGCAGCGCCGGCAGTTCGTGCTCGGCGCGCACCACCATCACCGGATAGCCATAGGCGGCGCCGATCGCCGCGAGGTCGGGGTTCACCAGGTCGGTGCCGCTGGTGCGGCCGGGGTGGGCGCGTTCCTGGTGGATGCGGATCGAGCCGTAGCTGGCGTTCTCGCTGAGCAGCACCTTGAGGTCGGCGCCACGCGCGGCGGCCACCGCGAGTTCGCCCCCGGTCATCAGGAAGCCGCCATCGCCCACCGCGCAGATCACCGGGCGGCCGGGATGGCGCAGGGCTGCGGCGACGGCGGCCGGCATGCCGTAGCCCATCGCGCCGGAGATCGGCGCCAGCAGGCGCTGGCCGGGTTGCCATTCGATCTTGCGGTAGAACGGAGCGCCGAAGGTGCCGGCGTCGAGCGTCACGATGGCGTCGGCCGGCAGGCGCGGGCCGAGGGCTGCGACCAGATTGGTGAACACCACGCCGTCCGGTGCGGTGCGCGGGGTCCAGGCGGCGTCCTGCCGGTGCAGGTCGCGCAGCCGGGCGCACCATGCCGCGCGGCCGGGCGGGGCCGCTGGGTTGCGCGCCGCGAGGGCGGCCAGCGTCGGCAGCGCGTGGGCGGCGATCGGCAGCGCGGTGGGAAAGCGCCAGCCGAGCCATGCCGCATCCGGCACCACATGCACCAGGGCCTGGCCGGGGGCGGGGAAGGCGTAGCCCTGGCTGGTGATGTCGCCGAGCCTGGTGCCCAGCGCGACGACCAGGTCGGCGCATTCGAATGCGACGCGCTGGGCGGGTGGGTTCGAAAGGCCCATGTCGCCGGCGTAGAGCGGGTGCGAATTGGGGAACAAATCCTGCCGGCGAAAGCCGACCGCCACTGGAAGCTGCCAGGACTCGGCGATATGCAGCAGCGCTTCGCGGCCGCCCGGCCGGTCGATATCGCCGCCGGCCAGCAGGATCGGCCGTTCGGCGGTGCGCAGCAGCTCGGCCAATCGGTCGGCGGTCTCCGGCGAGGGGGCGGCGTCGGCCAGCGTCACGGCGACTGGCGGGGTGCCTGGGCAGGGCATGGCCAGCACGTCCTCGGGCAGCGCCAGCACCGCCGGGCCGGGCACGCCGGTCAGCATCGCGGCCCAGGCGCGGGCCGAGGGCTGCGACCAGATTGGTGAAC
>DATJEA010000047.1:0-4333 GCA_035497095.1 Acetobacteraceae bacterium
GAGCGCTCCGGGGGCGGCGACGCGCGGCGCGGCCGGTTGGAATTCGCGCCGGCCTCGGCGGGTGCGGCGATCGGGTAGGGCGACATCACTCGGTCGGCCAGAACCGGCACGAGACATGGTGGCCGCAGCCGACCTGGTGCCAGTGCGATGTGCCGGTGCTGGCATGGACCTCGCCGAAGGTGCAGGGCTGGCGCGGGTCGCGGTCGGGCGGGAACAGCGGGGCAGGGACATCCTGCCGCAGTTTGCGCCGCTGGCTTGCGACATCCGGCACCGGCACCGCGTCCAGCAGCGCCCTGGTATAGGGGTGCGCCGGGCTGCCATAGACCTGTGCCGCGGCGCCAAGTTCGACGATCCGCCCGCCATACATCACCGCCACCCGATGCGCGACGCGGCGGACGATGGCCAGGTCGTGGGCGATGAACAGGTAGGACAAGCCGAGCCGATCCTGCAATGAGCGCAGCAATTCGACGATCTGCGCCTGGGTGCGGACGTCGAGCGCCGAGACCGGCTCGTCGCAGACCACGAAGGCCGGGTTCACCGCCAGCGCCCGGGCGATGACGATGCGCTGCCGCTGGCCGCCGGAGAATTCGTGCGGATAGCGGTGACGGACCGAGGGGTCGAGCCCGACCATCTCCAGCAGCGCCGCCACCCGGTCGGCGAATTCGGCGCGCGGTATCGGGCGGTGCACGGCCAGCGGCTCGGTCAGGATACGGTTGACCGTCATGCGCGGATTGAGGCTGGAATGCGGGTTTTGCAGCACGAACTGCATGTGCCGCCGCATCGCCCGCACTTCGCCGCGCCGCATCGCGGTGAGATCGCGGCCGAGCAATTCGACCGAGCCGCCGGTGGTTGGCTGCAATTGCAGGATCGCCCGCCCGGTGGTGGTCTTGCCGGAACCGGATTCGCCGACCAGCCCGAGCGTCTGCCCCGCCGCCAGCTCGAACGACACGTCTTGCACGGCGCGCACCGCCGGATGGCCGCCGCGCGGCGGAAAGCTGACGGCGAGATCGCGGACCCGCAGCAGGGCGGCATCACCGCTCATGCCTGGCGCCCCTCGGCGTCGAGCCGTGGCACCGCGTCCAGCAGGGCACGGGTGTAGGCGTGCGCGGGGGCGGCGAAGATCTGCTCGACGGCGCCGGTCTCGACGATCTCGCCGCCAAGCATCACGTTCACCCGTTCCACCATGCCGGCGATCACGCCGAAATCGTGGCTGATCAGCATCAGCGCCATGCCGTGCCGCTCGCGCAGGCGCATCAGCAGCCGCAGGATCTGCGCCTGCACCGTGACATCGAGTGCGGTGGTTGGCTCGTCGGCGATCAGCAGGTCCGGTTCGCAGGATACCGCGATGGCGATCAGCACGCGCTGGCGCATGCCGCCGGAGAACTGGTGCGGGTGGTCGTCGATGCGGCGCTGCGGATCGCGGATGCCGACATCGTCGAGCAGCTCCAGCACACGGGCGCGCGCCTGGCGGGCGGAAAACCCGGTGTGGCGGCGGATCATATCGGCCATTTGCGCGCCGATCGTCATCACCGGGTTCAGCGAGGTCATCGGGTCCTGGAACACCATCGCGATGCGCGAGCCGCGGATGTCGCGCATGCGTGCCTCGCTGAGCGCCATCAGGTCGGTGCCCTGGAAGCGCACCGCACCGCCGAGGCGGACCGACGAGCCTTCGGGTGCGAGGCGCATGATGGCGCGGGCCATCACACTTTTGCCGCAGCCGGATTCACCCACGAAGCCGACCGCCTCGCCGGCGGCGACGGTGAAGCCGATGCCGTTGAGCGCCGGGATCGTCTCGCCACGATGCACGAATTCGGCGGTGAGCCCGGTGACGTCGAGTAGTGGTTCGGTCATCGCTGGCCGCCCACATCGAGCATATCGCGCAACCCGTTGGCCAGCACGATGAAGGTCAGCGTGGCGAACACGATGGCGGCGGCCGGCGCGATCACGGTCAGTGGCGCCAACTCCATGAACTGCCGCGCCTCGGCCAGCATGCCGCCCCAGTTCGGGTCGGGCGGCGGCGGCCCGAGCCCGAGGAACGACAGCGCGGTGACGGTGAAGATGGTGTTGGCCAAGGTAAGGCTGGTCTCGACCAGGATCGGCGAGATCACCAGCGGCAGGATATGCGAGACGACCAGGCGGACCTCGCTGACCCCGACGCTGCGGGCCGCCTCCACATGGTCCCAGCGTTTGACGCTGAGCACCGGCCCGCGCACCACCCGCGCCAGGATCGGCGTGTAGACGATGGCGATGGTGAGGATGAGGTTCGGGATCGTCGGCCCCAGCGCCGCCACCACGGCGATCGCCAGCAGGAACACCGGGAAGGCGAACACCACGTCGAGCGCCCGCATCACCATCTGGTCGACGATGCCGCCCATGTAGCCGGAGAGCAGGCCCAGCACCAGGCCGGCCATGAGCGCCAGCGAAACCGCGATTGCGGTGATGAACAGCGTCGTTCGTCCGCCGATGATCAGCCGGCTCAACACATCGCGGCCGATGCTGTCGGTGCCGAGCCAGTGCTGGGCGCTGATACCGGCCAGCGAATCCGGCGAGATCGCGGCCGGGTTGTACGGCGCGATGAACGGGCCGAACGCGGTGACGATCAGCATCACCGCCAGCATCACGCCTCCGGTAGCGATCAGCCAATAGCCGGCGCGGCGGGCGGTCGGGCGGGGCGCCGTCGCGGGCGCGTCCACCGGAAGGAGGCCGATCTCGCTCACATCTCCACCCTGGCGTCGGCGCGGATATAGGCGATGTCGACCAGCACATTGACCAGCACCACGATCGCCGCGGTGACCAGCACGATCGCCTGGATCACCGGATAGTCGCGGCTGGTGATCGAATCGAACAGATACTGCCCCATGCCAGGAATCGCGAAGATCGTCTCGATCAGAATGCTGCCGCCGAGCAGCGAGGCGACCCTGAGCCCGGTGACGGTGATCACCGGCGTCAGCGCATTGCGCACCAGGTAATTCCACAGCACGCTGCGCGGCCGCAGCCCCTTGGCGCGGGCCACCATGACGAAATCCTGCGCTGCGATCTCCAGCACCGCGGCGCGGGTATTCTCCGACACGGTGACCGAGACCGCCAGCGCCAGCGACAAGCCCGGCAGCAGCAGGCTGCCGATATTGGCAACCGGATCGGTGAAGAACGGCGTGTAGTTGAAGATGCCGATCTGCGGAAAATACAGCCCGGCCAGCAGCACGATCAGCGTGGCGACGACGAAGTTCGGAATCGCCAGGATGAAGCCGTTCCACACCCGCACCGCCCAGTCGGCCCGGCCGCGCAGCCGCGCCGAGGCCAGCCCGGTGGCGACCCCCATCGCCATCGCCATCAGTGCCGCGATCAGGGTCAGCTCGAAGGTCACCGCGAGGCGAGGGAAGATCTCGCTGGTGACCGGGCGTTTGGTGGCGAACGAGGTGCCGAGGTCGCCGCCGAGTGCATGCCCCAGCCAGAGCAGGTATTGCGCCCAGATCGGCCGGTCGAGCCCGAGGTTATGCCGCATCAGGTCGAGCGTCGCCGCCGAAACATCGGTGACGCCGGCGGCGGTCTGGGCGAAATCGCCCGGCAGCAGGCGCACCAGAATGAACGCCGCGATCGACACGCCGAGCAGGATCGGCACCGCGAGCGCCAGACGGATGAGGATCAGACGCGCCACTATCGCATCATCCGCCCGGTGCTTCGGTTGGGCGGCGGGCTATTTATCAACCCAGGTGGTCCGGACGTAGGAGCGGATATTGGCGGCCAGCGGCTGGTAGCCGTGCACGTAGTCCCACCACGCCTCCCAGCGCAGCGGATACTGGTAGATTTGCAGCACATAGGCGTTCTCGGCGATACGCTGCTGGATCGCCATGTTCTCCGCCGCCCGCTTCTTCAGGTCGAGCTGGGCGCGGGCGTCGGCGATCATCTTGTCGAGCTCGGCGTCGTTCATCCCCATGTTCTTGCCGAATGGGGCGTTGGAGGCGACGCGTTGCAGGATGGCGTCTGGATCGGGCGACCAGGACAGCGCCACCGACAGCAGGGTGGGCCAGTTGCCCTTCACCCACATGTCGAGCAGCGGCGCGGTCTCCATCGGCTTCAACTTCACCCTGATACCGGCCGCGGCCCACTGCTGCTGCAGAATCTGCGAGCAGGCGACATCGAGATCGTTGGCCGCCACCACGATGTAATCGCCGAGATCGATGCCGTTCGGGTGGCCGGCCTTGGCCAGCAGCGCCTTCGCCGCCGCCGGATCATGCGTGTAGAACGGCATCGGCGAGACGCCATCATAGCCGCCGATCTGGCTCTCCGGAATCATCGCGCCGACCTTGCCGGAGCCGCCGAGCACGGTTTGCAG
>DATJEA010000048.1:0-3636 GCA_035497095.1 Acetobacteraceae bacterium
TCTGTTGAGTCCCTGGGGGAGTCCATTCATGAGTGCATCCGCTACCGCCGAGGCGCCGGCGATCGTCATCGAAAAGCTGAATAAATGGTTCGGCACCCTGCATGTGCTGCGCGATATCTCGATGACCGTGGCCAACAAGGAGAAGGTGGTGGTCTGCGGGCCGTCCGGCTCCGGCAAGTCCACGCTGATCCGCTGCATCAACCGGCTGGAGACGCATCAGGAAGGCCATATCTTCGTCGATGGCACCGAGTTGACCGACGACACCAGGGCGCTGGATACCATCCGCCGCGAGGTCGGCATGGTGTTCCAGTCGTTCAACCTGTTCCCGCATCTGACCATCCTGGAAAACTGCACCCTGGCGCCGATCTGGGTGCGCAAGATGCCGAAGGCCGAGGCCGAGGAGATCGCCATGAGCCTGCTCACCCGGGTCAAGATCCCGGAGCAGGCGAAGAAATTCCCCGGCCAGCTTTCCGGCGGCCAGCAGCAGCGCGTCGCCATCGCCAGGGCGCTGTGCATGCGCCCGAAGATCATGCTGTTCGACGAGCCGACCTCGGCGCTGGACCCCGAGATGATCAAGGAAGTGCTTGATACCATGATCAGTCTGGCCGAGGACGGGATGACCATGGTGTGCGTGACCCACGAGATGGGCTTCGCCCGCCAGGTCGCCGACCGGGTGGTGTTCATGGACCAGGGCGAGATCGTCGAGAGCGGCACGCCGCACGATATGTTCGAAAACCCGCAAACCGACCGGCTGCAACTGTTCCTCAGCCAGATCCTGCGCGGCGGCTGATCAGTTCCGCCACGAGGGATCCCGCCGATCCAGCAGCCGCAGCATCGCCGGCCATTCCAGCACGCCGAACGGGCGGCGGGTGCTGGGGTCGTAGAGATGGGTGGCGTGCGCCACCACGTCGTCCGGCGGGTAGCCGAGTTCGGTGTTGGCGGCCATCGCGTCCACCTGTGCTTTGCAAGCCATTTCAAGCCAGTACATCGCGTTGAACGCCTCGGCGGCGCTGGGGCCCGTGGTCAGCAGGCCGTGGTTGCGCAGGATCATGAAGCGGGTCTGGCCGAGGTTTTTCTGCAGCCGGGCGCGCTCGCCCGTATCCACTGCCGGGCCTTCGTACGGGTGGTAACTGATCGGCATGCAACGCATTGCCGTCTGGGTCAGCGGCAGCAGGCCGCATTGCATCGCCGAGACCGCCATGCCGGCGCGGGTATGGGTATGGATCACGCAATGCGCGTCCGGCCGTGCCGCATGCACCGCGCTGTGGATCACGTAGCCGGCCGGGTTGATGCCTACATCGGTATGCGGATTGTCGATGATATTGCCGGCGAGGTCGATGGTGATCAGCGACGAGGCGGTGATTTCCTCGTACATCCAGCCGAACGGATTGATCAAAAACCGGTCGTTTTCGCCCGGAATTCGCAGCGTAACGTGGTTATAAACCAGGTCGGACATGCCGAAATGGGCCAATAAACGATACACCGCGGCGCATTCCTGGCGGGCTTTCCAGGCCTCGGCGGAGGTGTTTTTGGCCAGATGCGTATCAGGCATAACCATCTCGCTCCCGAACTATGTTCCACCCGGCCGGGGCAGCACGACGATCGGCTCGCTGCCGGCGCGGCCGACCACACGATAAACCCGGAACCGCTCGGCGACCATCCCGTGCCGGGCGCGCACCAGGCCGGGCAGGGGGGTGATGCTGGCCCAGTCGCGCGGGTCGGGGCGATCGTCCCGTCGCGCGCTGCGCAGCAACAGGCCGGGCTGGCCGGTGATCACCTTCATGGCGCTGGGCAGCGCGAAGCTGGCCCAGCGCTGATCCACCCCCAGCACCACCCGGCTCGGCGGCAGCAGGCGGGCGAGCAGGGCGGCGTGGCCGTAATTGTCCGAGGCGATATAGGTTGCACCCTGGTGCGCGGCGATGCTGTCCAGTTGGTCGGCCAGGGTCTGCCAGCCGCCGAGCCTGAGCAGCGTCGGGTCGGCGCGCATTGGCAGCGCCAGCGGGGCGGCCGCACCCTGCACCCAGACGATCAGCGTGAGGCCGAAGCCCAGCGCCAGCGACGGCTTCAGCCAGCGGCGCCAGTGCGGCTCGGCGACCAGCGCCGCGGCGGCGATGCAGGCCTGCGGATACAGCACCGACGGCCAGTTGGCCTGCACCCGATCGCCCAGCGCGTGCTGCAGGAACACCAGGGCGGGCACCACCGCGAGGCTGGCCAGCAGCAGATATTCCGGCTGCCGCCAGCGCCGCACCGTACGCACGATGCCGGCGACGCACAGGATGGCGATGCCGGGGGTGGCCAGGCCGAGCTGGCCGCCGAGCAATTCGCCCAGGAATTGCAGCGCCCGCCCGGCCTGCCAGTCATCGACGCGGCCGCCCTGCTTGGCGAAGCTGACCCAGTCATGCCCGGCATTCCACCACAGCACCGGCACGAAGAGCAGCGCGGCCAGCCCGGCCGCGGCCCAGAACTGCCAGCGCCGCAGCCAATGGCGCGGCCCGATCAGCACCCAGGCCAGCACCGCGGGCGCCAGCAGCAAGGCGGTGTATTTGCTGTCCAGCCCCAGCCCGGCGGCCAGCCCGAAGACCAGCCACCAGCCGGGCCCGCCGGCGATCAGCCGCGCCAGCGCCCAGAGTGCCGCGGTCCAGAAGAACAGTTGCGGCGTGTCCGGCGTCATCGTCACGGCCCCGATGCCGAACAGCAGTGTTGCGTTCATCAGGGCGGCGGCCGGGATGCCGAGGCGGCGGCCGGGGAACAGTTTTTCCGCCGCATCGGCCAGCAGCAGGCTGCCCAGCGCGCCGGACAGCGGGCCGAGCAGCCGGATGCCGAACGGGGTGTCGCCGGCCAGCCTGATGCCGGCGCGGATCCACAGCGCCACCATCGGCGGATGGTCGACATAGCCGGCCGCCAGCGCGTGCGCCCAGACCCAGTAATACGCCTCGTCCGGCGCCAGCGGGGTGACGGCGGCGACCCAGAGGCGGGCCAGCGTGAGGGCGGCGAGGGCGAGCAGCGCGGTGCGGTTGGCGGTCATGCGGCGGACTGTCTACCACCGCGCCGCGCCGCCCTCCAGGCAAGCTATTTCGCGGCGCGGACCAGCTTGCCGCAGGCGATCGGCAAGGTCACCGCGGCCGGAATCGGGCCGAGCGAGGCCACCGAGGCGGGCAGTTTGGTGCTGGCCGGCACGCCGTGGATCAGGATCACGCGGTGATCGAGATCGAGCTGCTGGCCGGGGAACGCCTTGGCGAAGGCCGCCTGCATCGCCTTCAGCGAGACGGTTTTGCTGTAGACGTAGCTGCCCTTGGCATTGGCCTTGGGGTAGCTGTGGTTGGGGATGTTCATTGCGGTCGGCGCGGCATCGAACGGCACCATGGTGGTGCCGGCGGCCGGGCCGGTCTCGATCAGGTCGATGGCGCCGTCATGATTGACGTCGGCCGCGGCGGCGGGGCAGGTGGCGGCGCTGCCATCGGCGAAGCCATGGAAATGCTGCCAGTGCTCGATATGCGGCGGCGCGCCCTTGACGTCGATCTTGATGGTCAGCGTGTCGCCGTGCATGGTGAGCCGCGCCGTGCCGGTAGTGCTGCCGCCGGCGATCCTGGTGTTCAGCGGCTGCAGGGTGGCGGTGTAGACGGCATCGGCGGCCTG
>DATJEA010000049.1:0-2191 GCA_035497095.1 Acetobacteraceae bacterium
GCAAGTCGCACACGCTCGCGTGTGGGGGATGTCCCGTCCGCTGTGGAAATAGCGAGGTCGGCGGTGCCCGCGTTGAGCCGGTAGGCTCGGCCTTCCTGCAGAACTGCGCCGTTCGCTGGCCTGCACCAACATCATCGAGAATATGAACGGCACCGTCCGGCGCGTCTGCCGCAACGTCAGGCACTGGCGCGACGCTGCGATGGCCTTGCGCTGGACTGCTGCGGCAATGCTGGAAGCGGCCAACGGCTTCCGGCGCCTCAAGGCCTATCGCCAATTGCCGCTGTGGCGGAGCGCTCGGGCGGCTCACCAAGCCGCGCACACCGGCACGGCCGCCCTCGAACAGCATTGCGCCGCAGCATAACTCCCTCAATAGCAGCGCCGGTTTGGTCAATTTCAACGCCAAGCGGGCCATTCCGGCGGCAACTCGTGCTCAGTATATACATCGAACCATTGACGATCTCGCGCTCGATCACCGTCCGCTTGTTGCCACCACGCTTCGCCGGCGGGATCAGGCCTCCTGCCTGGTCCGTCAGGTCGCTCGGATAGCGTTGCCTGGTGCGGTCATAACGACTGCGGTTCTCGGGTGCCGACAGCGAATGCCTGCTGCGAATCGGCGTCGCAGCAATGGAATCACAAGTGATTCCATCGATTCGACCTGTTCCCGGATGGACACTTACCTGGTCGGCCGCGGCGGCGTCTGGCTGTAATCATAGAAGCCGCGCCCGCTCTTGCGGCCGAGCCAGCCGGCCTCGACGTATTTCACCAGCAGCGGGCAGGGGCGGTATTTGCTGTCCGCCAGGCCTTCGTAGAGCACCTGCATGATCGACAGGCAGGTATCCAGCCCGATGAAATCCGCCAGTTCCAGCGGCCCCATCGGATGGTTGGCGCCCAGCTTCAGCGCGGTATCGATGCCGGTCACGCCGCCGACGCCCTCATACAGCGCATAGATCGCCTCGTTGATCATCGGCACCAGGATGCGGTTGACGATGAAGGCGGGGAAATCCTCGGCAACCGCGGTGGTCTTGCCCAGCCGTGTGGCCAGCGCCTGGGTGGCCTCGAAGGTCGGCTCATCGGTGGCGATGCCGCGGATCAGCTCGACCAGCTTCATCACCGGCACCGGGTTCATGAAGTGCATGCCGATGAACTTGCCCGGCCGATCGGTGCTGGCGCCCAGCCGGGTGATCGAGATCGACGAGGTGTTCGAGGCGATCATGCACTCGGGCTTCAGATGCGGCGTCAGCGTCTGGTAGATCGCGCGCTTGATGTCCTCCTTCTCGGTCGCCGCCTCGATCACCAGATCGCAGTCGCCGAACGCGGCGTAATCGGTGGTGGGCTGCACCCGGGCCAGCGCGTCGGCCTTTTCCAGCGGCGAGATCAGGTCGCGGTTCACCTGGCGGTCCATGTTGCGGGCCATCGCCGCCATCGCCTTGTCGAGCGCCTCTTTCTTGGCATCGAGCAGCACCACCGGCAGCCCGGCCAGGGCGCAGACATGGCTGATGCCGTTGCCCATCTGGCCGGCGCCGACCACGCCGATCCGCTGGATCACCGGGCTGGCAAGCTGCGCGTCGGCGGCCGTCTCGCCGGCCTTGCTCTGAACGTTCACTCAGTTGCGCTCCAACTCGGCGGTAAGCTCCGGCAGCGCCACGAACAGGTCGGCCACCAGTCCGTAATCGGCCACCGAGAAGATCGGCGCCTCTTCGTCCTTGTTGATCGCCACGATCACCTTGCTGTCCTTCATGCCGGCCAGATGCTGGATCGCGCCGGAAATGCCGACCGCGACGTAAAGCTCCGGCGCCACGATCTTGCCGGTCTGCCCGACCTGGTAGTCGTTCGGCACGAAGCCGGCATCCACCGCCGCCCGGCTGGCGCCAACCGCGGCGCCCAGCTTGTCGGCGATCACGTCGAGCATCTTGAAGTTCTCGCCGTTCTGCATGCCGCGCCCGCCGGAGATCACCACCCGCGCCGCGGTCAGTTCCGGCCGCTCGCTCTTCGAGAGTTCGGCCGACACGAAGCTCGACAGCGCCTGCGCCGCCACCGCCGGAGCGGCCTCGATCGGCGCAGTACCGCCCGCTTCGGCCACCGGGTCGAAGCTGCTGGCGCGCACGGTCAGCACCTTCTTGGCGTCGCTGCTCTTCACCGTGGCCAGCGCGTTGCCGGCATAGATCGGCCGCACGAAGGTATCGGCATCGAC
>DATJEA010000050.1:0-8895 GCA_035497095.1 Acetobacteraceae bacterium
GATCCCCGACGCCACCACGCCGAGCGCGCAGAAATACGCGGCGTGACGGTCGCGTGGAATGATCTGGGTGGACACCGGTTCCACTGCCAGCCCCAGCTTTTCCGCCACATACGCCTCGATCGACGGATCGAGATGCGCAAAGGTGCCGACCGCGCCGCTGATCGCGCAGGTGGCGATTTCGGCCCGTGCCGCCAGCAGGCGGGCGCGGTTGCGGGCGAATTCGGCGTAATGCCCGGCCAGCTTCAGCCCGAAACTGGTCGGCTCGGCATGGATGCCGTGGCTGCGGCCGATGGTCAGCGTGTGCTTGTGCTCGAACGCCCGCGCCTTCAGCGCCGCCAGCACCGCGTCGACATCGGCGATCAGCAGGTCGGTGGCCTGCACCAACTGCACCGAGAAACAGGTGTCCAGCACATCGCTGCTGGTCATGCCGAGATGCACGAAGCGGCTGTCCTCGCCGATCGATTCGGCGAGCCAGGTGAGGAAGGCGATCACGTCGTGGCGAGTCTCGCGCTCGATCGCATCGATCCGGTCGAGATCAGCCTGACTGATCGCGGCCAGCTTGGCGCCGCCCTTGGCACGGATGGCGTGGGCGGATTCTGCTGGAATATCACCGCGTTGCGCCATCGCCTCGGCGGCCAGCGCCTCGATCTCGAACCAGATGCGAAAGCGGTTTTCCGGCGCCCAGATGGCGGCCATGGCCGGGCGGGTGTAACGAGGGACCATTGCTGCTCTCTATTTTTCCAATGCGCGCCTCCATCTACGGATAGTCGCCGTCCCCCGCAAGGATCGCCTGATGCAAGAAAGCTACCTGCTGGCCGAACTCACAGCGCTGCTGCAGGTTCTGCTGATTGATCTGGCACTGGCCGGCGACAATGCGGTGGTGGTCGGTCTGGCGGTGGCCGGGCTGCCGCACAAGCAGCAGCGCATGGCGATCATCGTCGGTATTGGCGGGGCGACCGTCGCGCGTATCCTGCTGGCGCTGATCACTGTCACATTGCTGCAAATCGTCGGGTTATTGCTGGCCGGCGGGATATTGCTGCTTTGGGTCTGCTGGAAGATGTATCGCGAGTTGCGCGTCCAGCATGCCCAGGTCCATCTCGACGCGCCGCCGAAGAGCCTCGGCAGCGCGATGTTGCAGATCCTGCTCGCCGATATTTCGATGAGTCTGGACAACGTGCTGGCGGTCGCGGGCGCGGCCAAGAATCACCCCTGGGTGCTGGTGACCGGGCTCACCATGTCGGTGGTGCTGATGGGCGTGGCGGCGGGATTAGTGGCCAGATTGCTGGAAAAATATCGCTGGATCGCGTGGATAGGGCTGCTGATCGTGCTGTATGTGGCGCTCAGGATGATCTGGGAGGGCGGCCATGAGGTGGCATTTCACCTCGCTCGTTAATTTACCAAATATTTTTGTTAATTAAAATATCGCACGTATGTGTTGCGTTGTTATAAGAGATGACCTATCTCCACTGGTGATTTATGGAGATAGGGCCATGCCGCATGACGGTCTCGCGCATTCGCATGATTTGCCTCCCGATATCGACTGGCGGGAGCATGGCATCAAGGTGATCCCGGCCGACCAGCTGGATGTGAACACGGCGCAGACGCCGGGGATGAACCGGGCGGCGGCGATCAACCTGGCCAGGGTGGGGGCGCAGAAGATCTGGGCCGGCACGGTGCATATCCATCCCAACGCCAAGACCGGGGTGCATCACCACGGCGCGCTGGAAAGCGTGATCTATGTGCTGAAGGGCCGGGCCAGGATGCGCTGGGGGTCGAAGCTGGAATATGTGGCGGAGGCCGGGCCGGGCGATTTCATTTTCGTGCCGCCCTATGTGCCGCACCAGGAAATCAACGCCTCCACGGACGAGACGCTGGAATGCGTGCTGGTGCGCAGCGACAACGAGGCGGTGGTGGTGAACCTGGAAATCGAGCCGGTGGAGAAGCCGGAATCGGTCGCCTGGATCGACCCGATCCATAAGGGATAGAACGCTTTTGTCTCCGTCGGCGCGAGACTCCGGAAGCCCCGGTCAAGCCTCACCACGCCACCGATCGGGCCTCGGCATCTGGAATTCGCGCGGGGTTCCGTCTATATGCGCGTCTGTCCGGTAGCGCGCGAAATTCCATCGCGAAGAGGTAGCCATGGCGGCGCTCGAAATGTTCGCGATCTATATAACGCCCTTCTTGATCCTCGGCGTGGTGGCGAAACTGCTGTTGCGACGCTACGCGGTCGATCTGACTGATGTTCACGACCAGGCCGGAGCGAACCGCAGGCCACGCAAGGTTTTCCTGCTGGGAAGCTGGCGTTCCGAGGATTAGCTCGCCGTAGCGGCCGGCGCGTCGATATTCGGGGCGCGCAGGGTGGGGTGGCCGTGGCGGGAGAGGTCGTCCCAACGGAGTTGGTCGCACATGATCAACAGCACGTTGCGCGTCACCTGAGCAATCCCTGCTGGCGGAAGCTCAGATGCGCGCCGTTGCCGACGATGATGTGGTCGTGCAGCACGATCTCCAGCGCCGCCGCCGCGCGGGCCACCTCGCGGGTCATCTCGATATCGTCGCGCGACGGCGAGGGGTCGCCGCTCGGGTGGTTGTGCACCAGCAGGATCGCGGTGGCCTGCAATTCCAGCGCCCGGCGCACCACCTCGCGCGGATAGACCGGCGTGTGGTTGACGGTGCCGCGGCTTTGCGCCTCGTCGGCCAGCAGACGGTTGCGGGTGTCGAGATACAGCACGCGGAACTGCTCCACCGGCTCGCGCGCCATCGCCGCGGTGAGGTAGGCGATCAGCCTGTCCCAGTTGGCCAGGATCGGCCGGTCCTTCACCTCGGCGCGGGCCAGCCGCAGGGCGGCCGCCTGGACGATCTTCAGCGCCGCGGTGCCGGCCTCGCCCATTCCCTCCACCGCGCGCAACTCGTTCGGCGCCGCGGCGATGGCGGCCGCGAAACTGCCGAACCGGGCCAGCAGCGCGCGGGCGATCGGCTTGGTGTCGCGCCGCGGCAGGCCGAGGAACAGCACCATCTCCAGCAATTCGTAATCCGCCACCGCATCCGGCCCGGCGGCGAGCAGCCGGCTGCGCATGCGGCCACGATGGCCGTCGCTGCCGGCGGCGTGCGCCGGGGCGGGGGCCAGCAGGTCGGGCTGGGCGGGGTGCTTATCCATCGGCAACGAGGGTGGCATGCCGGGGGCAGGGCAGGGAAGAGGGGGCTTGCGCGGGGCTTGCGCGCGGCCCGGTTATGCGGCGGGATGCGCGTTCGGCCAACAAGGAGACTCCGAGTGTTCAGTCACATTACCATCGGCAGCAACGATATGGCGCGATCGAAGGCGTTTTACGACGCGGTGATCGGCGCGCTGGGCGGCAAGCCGGCGACGCCGGACGCCAAGGGCCGGCTGATGTATCGCCATCGCGGCGGCGCGCTGCTGGTCACCGCGCCGGTCAACGGCAAGGCGGCGACCGGCGCCAATGGCGGCACCATCGGCTTTGCCTGCGAGAGCCAGGCGGAAGCCGATGCCTGGTACCAAGCCGGCATGGCGCATGGCGGCACCACCGCCGAGGACCCGCCGGGCGTGCGGCACGGCGCCAACGGCGATTTGTACCTGGCCTATATGCGCGACCCGGACGGCAACAAGCTGTGCGGCCTGTATCGCATGGCGGGCTGAAGCGAACCGGCGGCGGTCACGCCCTGAGCGGGTGCCCGTGGGTCCAGGCGCGGTGCCAGAGCGGCACCGCCGCCGCCGGCATCGGCCGGGCGATCGCGTAGCCCTGGCCGGCGTCGGCACCCAATCTCTGCATGCGTTGCCAGGTGTCCTGCTCCTCGATGCCCTCGGCCACCACGATCATCCCGGCGGCGTGCGCAGTGTCGGCCAGCCGGCGCAGATAGCCGCGCGCCTCGGCGCTGTCCGCGGCGTGGCGCACCAGCGCCATGTCCAGCTTCACCGAGGTGAACGGCAGCCGCAGCAGCGCGGTCGGGTCGCGCTGGCCCGGCCCCACATCGTCGATCGATACCCGGTAGCCGCGCTGGCGCAATTCGGCCACCACCGCCCCCAGCGCCGGCACGTCCAGCACCGGCTGGGTTTCGGTCAGCTCCAGCACGATATTGAACGGCGTCAGCTGCGCCTCGGCGCAGCGCGCGCCCAG
This sequence comes from Acetobacteraceae bacterium, assembly GCA_035497095.1. Classification (GTDB taxonomy): domain Bacteria; phylum Pseudomonadota; class Alphaproteobacteria; order Acetobacterales; family Acetobacteraceae; genus 70-18. The sequence goes on from DATJEA010000050.1 coordinate 4,131, forward strand.
CCAGTCGGCCAGTCCGGGCAGCAGCATGACGTCGAGCGGCAAATTCAGCCCGATCCCCATCCCCAACTCGCGCAGTTGCTCCGGGCGCCAGTCGGCGAACGCCCGCGCCACCATCGCCCTGGTGAGCTTTGGCAGCAGCCGGCCGCTCTCCACCGCCGGCAGGAACTGCGCCGGCAGCAGCCGGCCGAGTTGCGGATGCTCCAGCCTGGCCAGCGTCTCCATGCCGCCGGGCCGCCGATCCGCCAGCCACACCATCGGCTGATACAGCGCCCGCACCGCGCCGGCGGCCAGCAGTTCGCGGACGACACTCTCGCCAATCAGCGGGCCTTGCGTGGCGCGGTCCGGCGACCGCCAGGCCAGCGCCGGCGCCAGCCATCCGGGCCGTGGCGCGTCGTCGACGGTGGCGGCCGGTTGCACCGCCAGGCCGGCCGCTCGGCGGCCCAGTAGAACCAGCAACGGAAGCGCACCGCAGCGCCGCCCGACCAGCCCCACCATGTCGCCCAGCATGTCGCCGGCAATATCGGGCTGCACCAGCAGATGCGAGAAACGCTGCGGCGCCAGCGCCAGGCGGGCCACCGTGTCCGGCGGCGAGTCGGCCACCACCAGCGCATCCTCCCGCCCCAGCGCCGCCAACTCGGCATCGGTCGCGGCCTGCCAGCGTGCGTCACCACACAGCAGCAGGCGCGGCGCCGGATTCGGCGCCGAGTCGGTGTCCAGCCGCGGCAGGGCGCTTGTCATGACATTCAAGCTAGGCATTCCGGCGCTGGAGCGCGCGTGAAAAACACGCAATCGGCGCGAATCCTTGGCCGAAAGAACTGGCCTCGCTCGAAACGGCCGGCGCGGGCGCGCCTTCGCCAGCCGCAACCGGCCCCGCGCTAACGCGCTCGCTTGCCGCGCGGCGTGGCGCCGGCTTTCGGCGTCGGAGCGGCTTTCGGCCCCGGCGTCGGCTTCGGCATAGACTTGGCCGGCGCGGCGGGCGTCGCGGCCACCTCCGGCGCAGGTTTCGCCGCCGCCGCGCCGGACATCGCCGCCTTGGCCTTCAGCGCCTGGGTGTCGCGCCGCAAATGATGCTCGCCGAGGAACAGCAGGATCGGCGCCGCGATGAAGATCGACGACGAAGTGCCGACCACGATGCCGAACAGCATCACGATGGCGAAGTCGGACAGCGTCGTGCCCCCCCACAGCGCCAGCGGCAGCGACGCCAGGCACAGCGTCACCGAGGTGCCGAGGGTTCGGCTCAGCGTCTCGTTGATCGACAGGTCGATCAGTTCGCGCAGCGGCATGGTCTTGTATTTGCGCAGGTTTTCCCGCATCCGGTCATACACCACCACCTTGTCGTTGGTGGAGTAGCCGAGAATGGTGAGCAGGGCGGCCACCATCACCAGGTCGAATTCCAGATGCGTGATGACCAGAAAGCCGATCGCCTTGGTCAGGTCGAGGATCAGCGTCGCCACCGCCCCCACGGCGAACTGCCACTCGAAACGGAACCAGATATAGACCAGGATCATCAGCAGGCTGAGCCCCAGCGCCAGCATGCCGTCGCGGAACAACTCGGCCGAGACCGAGGCGCCCACCGCGTCGGTGCGCACGATGCGGGTGCCCGGCAGCGCCTCCTCCAGCGCCTTGTGCACCTGGGTCACCATGCGCTGCGTCTCGCCGGGGCCGCCGGGGGAATCCAGCTTGATCAGCACCGACTCGTCGGTGCCGAAGCGCTGCACGCCGGCGTCCTTCACCCCCTCCTTGGCCAGGGCGGCGCGGATCTTGCCGAAATCGGCCGGCCCCGGCGTGCGCGCCTCCATCGTCAGCCCGCCGCGGAAATCGATGCCGAGCGTCAGGCCGGGATGGTAAAACAGGATCACCGACCCGATCGACAGCACGGCCGAGACGATCAGCCCCATGAACCGGCCGCGCATGAACTGGATGCTGGTGTGGTCGGGAACCAGGCGGAATATCGGGCGGTAGAACATCGGGCGATCCTAAACCGGCAGCACGGCGGGGCGGTTGCGTGCGTACCAGCGCACCATGAACAGGCGCGCCAGCATGGTGGCGGTGAACAGCGAGGTGACGATGCCGATGGTGATGGTCACCGCGAAGCCCTTGACCGGCCCGCCGCCGAATTCGAACAGCATCACGTGCGCCAGGAATGCGGTCGAGGAACTGTCGATGATGGTGGCAAACGCGTGCCGCTCGCCGAACTCCATCGCGTTCAGCGGCGATCGGCCGTTGCGCACCTCCTCGCGGATGCGCTCGTTGATCAGGATGTTGTAGTCCACCGCCATGCCGAGCGTCAGCAGGATGCCGGCCATGCCGGGCAGGGTCAGCGTCGCCTGCAACAGCGACAGCACCGCCAGCATCAGGATCAGGTTCATCACCAGCGCGATGTTGGCGAACCAGCCGAACAGCCCATAGAAACTGCCCATGAACAGGATCACCAGCACGAAGCCGACCGCGAGCGAAAGCGCCCCGGCGCGGATCGCGTCCGCCCCTAGTTCCGGCCCGATGCTGCGCTGCTCCACCACCGAGAGCGGCGCCGGCAATGCGCCGGCCCGCAGCAGCACGGCGAGGTCCTGCGCGCTCTGGGCGGTGAAGTTGCCGCTGATCTGGCCACGCCCGCCGGTAATCGGCTCACGGATCACCGGCGCCGAGATCACCTTGTTATCGAGCACGATGGCGAACGGATGGCCGACATTGGCGGTGCTGATCTGCGCGAAGCGGCGGGTGCCGACCGAGTTGAAGGTGAAGTTCACCACCCATTCGCCGGTCTGGCCATTCTGCCCGGCCCGCGCGTCGGTGAGGTCGGCGCCATCCACCTCGATGCGCCGGCGCACCGCGATCTTCTGCCCGGGTTTGCCCTCCAGCGGCAGGAAATCGACACCGGGCGGCGGCACGGTGGCGGCCAGGTTGGCGTTCTCGTCGGTCAGCCGGAACGTCATGCGCGCGGTCTGGCCGAGCAACTCCTTGATCCGGTTGGGGTCTTCCACGCCGGGCAGTTGCACGATGATGCGGCTGTCGCCCTGGCGGGTGATCAGCGGGTCCACCACCCCGGTCTCGTCGATGCGCCGCCGGACGATCTCGATCGACTGCTGCACCGCCGAGGTGGCGCGGTTATGCAGGGCGACCGGCGACAGCGTGACGCTGATCACCCCATCGGCGCCGGTGGTGAACTCCAGTTCCGCCGCCGCCGAGGGATTGGCCTCGTTCACCCCCAGCGGCCGCAGTGCCGCCAGCGCCTTGGCGTTCTGCGCGCTGTCGCCGAGCTTCACCTGCAGCCGGTTATCGGCGGCCTGCGGCGTTACCACGAAGCGCTCCACGCCGCCCTGCCGCAGCGCCTGGCGCGCCGCGTCGGCCAGGCTGTCCAGCCGCTCCTTCACCACCGCGCCCATGTCCACCTGCATCAGCAGGTAGCTACCGCCCTTCAGGTCGAGTCCCAGATGCACGCTGCGCCATGGAATCCAGGTGGCCGGCGCCGGCATCAGGTTGGGCAGGCTGAACAGCATGCCGAGCACGCAAATACCCAGCACCAGCCAGGTCTTGAAGCGGCCGAAATACATCATGTCGGGCACATCATCCGAAAAACAGCGGCTCCACTGGGCGGCGGGGCAACGAGGGTGGCCAGGAATCGGGCGGAGATTGACCACACCCCCCGGCGCCGTGCAACCCGCAGTGACATTGCGCCCGCATTGCTGTGGCCGAGCGGCGGCCCGGCTGCTATCTGCGGCGGGGTTCGAGGGGGATCAATGCCATGCCAACTGGGCCATTGCGTGTCGGCGTCGCCGGGGCCGGCTATTTCGGCCGCTTCCACGCCCAGAAGATCGCCGCAGAGACACGCGCCGTGCTGTCCGGCATCAGTGACCGCGACCCGGCCCACGCCGCCGCGCTGGCCGCCGAGCTCGGCGCCCCGGTGCTGGACTGGCCGGCCCTGCTGGCCGCCAGCGACGCCATCGTGGTGGCCGCCCCGGCCGAGGCGCATTTCGAACTCGCCGACGCGGCCTTGGCCGCCGGCCGCCACGTGCTGGTGGAAAAACCGATTGCCGAAACGCTGGACCAGGCCGACCGCCTCGCCGCCCGCGCCGCCGCCGCCGGCCTGGTGCTGCAGGTCGGCCATCTGCTGCGCTACACCGCCGAGCACCGCGCCATCACCACCCGGATGCAGCGGCCGGTGTATCTGGAATGCGTCCGCATCGCGCCGTTCAAGCCGCGCGGCACCGATGTGTCGGTGATCATGGACCTGATGATCCACGACCTCGATTTCGTGCTGTCGCTGGTGGATAGCGAGCTGGAGGGGGTGGAGGCGATCGGCGCCCCGGTGGCCAGCCCGTTCGACGACATCGCCAACGCCCGGCTGCGGTTTCGCAACGGCTGCGTCGCCAGCATTACCGCCAGCCGCATCTCGCTGCGCACCGAGCGCAAGATGCGGCTGTTCAGCCAGGAAGGCTACATGACGGTCGATTTCGGCGCCCGCAGCCTGATGATGATCGGCCGTGGCGCCGGCACGGAAGTCCCCGGCATGCCCGGCGCCCGGATGGAGCGAATCTCCTGGGAACCGCAGGACGCGCTGGCCGCCGAACACGACGCCTTCACCGCCTCGGTGCTGGACGGCGCGCCGGTGCTGGTGGACGCCGCCGCCGGCCGCCGCGCACTGGCGGCGGCGCTGGCGGTGATGGCGGAAATGGAGCGGGCGCGGGGACGGGCGATACGCTCCGGCCTGATCCACGCGGGCGGCATCATCGGCGCGAAGCAAGCCGGCTGACCGGTCGCTACTGAG
>DATJEA010000051.1:0-2035 GCA_035497095.1 Acetobacteraceae bacterium
TTCGTCGGCGTCGAGCGGGAGCAGGCCTATATCGACGCCGCCAGCGAGCGCATCGCCGCCATCAAGCCGCTGAGCGCCCGGACGGTCGAGACCGCCGTCACCCGGCGCAACGCACCGCGCGTCGCCTTCGGCGCGCTGGTCGAGATGGGCCTCATCACGCCGGGCACGGAGCTCTACGACGACCGGCGGCGTTTTTCCGCCATGGTGCGGGCCGACGGCTCGCTGGTCTCGGGCCAGCACATGGGCTCGATCCATCGCGTCGGCGCGCTGGTCCAGGGGGCCGAGGCCTGCAATGGCTGGACCTTCTGGCACGCCAGCACCGACCGCGGGCTGGCGCCGATCGACATCTTCCGCGCCCAGGTGCGCGCCCAGATGGAACGCATTCCAGCCTGACCTGACCTCCAATCACAGGCTGCCCCCGCCGCCGGCGCTCCGCAAGGGCGCCGGCGGTGCTTTTTGAGTTCAGAGCGCGACCCGCACACCACCCTCCACGTGTCATCCCTGCGAAAGCAGGGAGGTGGATTCTCGTTCGAAGTGCAACAGGTTTGTAGCGAAGGCCTCGGCTGGGGTTTTCCAGTCGAGGCATTTTCTGGGGGTGTTGTTGTAGGCGGCGATGATGGCAACGAACAGGTCGTCGTCGATGGTTGCGAGGTCTGTCTTGCGCGGCAGGAAGCGGCGCATCCTGCCGATGGCATTCTCGATGCCGCCTTTCTGCCATGGGGCGTGCGGGTCGCAGAAGTAGGTGGCGATCCCTGCGGCGTTGAGTTCGTAGTGCCGGGCGAACTCGGTGCCGTTGTCGAAGGTGACGGTGCGGCGCGCCGCACCGGGCAGCGGCTCGAGGGCGGCGCGCAGGGCAAGGGCCACGGGTCCGGCCTGTTTGGATGGGAGACGGCTGCCCACCAGCACGCGGCTCATGCGCTCGTGCAGCATGAGAATGTTCTGACCGTATGTGGAGAAGGCCATGAGGTCGGCTTCCCAGTGTCCGGCGCTGGTGCGCTGGTCGACCTCGGCGGCCCGCTCGCTGAGACCAACCCGCTGGCGCATGTGCAGGGCCGGACTGCCGCCCTTGCGGGCCCGCCGGCCGCGCCTGGACTTGGCCCGAGGCAGGTAGTTGCGCCAGGTGAAGTCGTTGTGGCGGGCGATCTGGGCATAGATGAAGCGATAGATGCTCTCGGTGCCGATCCGCCCCGAGCGGCCGGCGACCTGCTCGGGCGACCAGCCCGAGGCCAGCCGGGCCAGCACCTCGTCCCGCAACCGGGCATCACGATCGAGGCGGCTGCCGCTCCAGCGCCGGGCCCGCGCCTGCTCGTGGGCATAGGTCGGCTTATAGCCGACCTGCGCCCCACTGTTGCGCTTCAACTCCCGAGCAATCGACGATGGCGCGCGATCCACAGTTGCAGCGATCTGGCGGATCGAACGGCCTTCGGACGATAACCGGGCAATCTCAATCCGCTCCTCAACGCTGAGCTGGCTGTACTTGTCTCCCATCCCAACACCTTAGCGAGGTGTTGCACTTGGTTTGAGAACTCAGCGGACCCAACGATCGGCTGGCGCGAACGGTGATGTGGGTCCCTGCTTTCGCAGGGATGACAACAGTGGGTGAGGCCCCCTACAGCGTCCCCGCCAGATACGCCTCGAGCGTCGCCACCGTGCCCCGCGCCCACAGCGACGACAGCGCCCCGGTGAACGCCGCCACATAGGCCGGATCGCTCGCCAGCGGCCCGAAAATATCGCCCATCGACAGCCACGCCGCCGGCCGCGCCCGCGCTTGCCGCGCCAGCGCCGTCAGCCGCTCCCAGCTCGGATCGTTGGGCGGGATCGCCTTGCCGCTCTCGCTTTGGCCGTAGCAATAGCGGGCCCAGAGCGCCGAAACGAGCGCCAGCCCGGTCACCGACTGCCCCGCCGCCACCCGGTCCGCCGCCGAGGGCAGGATGAATTTCGGCTGCCGGTTGCTTCCGTCGAGACACAGCCGCGCCACCGTGTCGCCGATCTTCGGGTTCGAGAACCGCCCCTCGATCTGCCGGTAATATGCCCC
>DATJEA010000052.1:0-2339 GCA_035497095.1 Acetobacteraceae bacterium
TAGCAACAGCAGCATTCGGGGCGGCGGCGACCGGGCCGTAGCTGGTGGCGGGGCCGGCGTCCTTGCGCTCGGGGTGGTTGGGCAGGAAGGGCAGCAGGTGCTCGGCGACGCCGATCGGGCCGACGCCGGGGCCGCCGCCGCCATGCGGGATGCAGAAGGTCTTGTGCAGGTTGAGGTGGCAGACATCGGCGCCGATCGCGCCGGGGCTGGTGAGGCCGACCTGGGCGTTCATGTTGGCGCCGTCCATGTAGACCTGGCCGCCGTGGTCGTGGATCAGGGTGCAGATCTCGCGGATCGGCTCCTCGAACACGCCGTGGGTGCTGGGGTAGGTGATCATCAGCGCGGCGAGCTTGTCGGCGTGTTTTTCGGCTTTCGCCCGGAGGTCGGCGAGGTCGACATTGCCGTCGCGGTCGCAGGCCACGACGACGACGCGGTAGCCGGCCATCGCCGCACTGGCCGGGTTGGTGCCGTGCGCGCTGCTGGGGATCAGGCAGACGTCGCGGTGGTGGTCGCCGCGGCTCTCGTGCCAGGCGCGGATCGCCAGCAGGCCGGCGAATTCGCCCTGGCTGCCGGCGTTGGGTTGCAGCGAGACGCCGGCGAACCCGGTGGCGATGCGCAGCCATTCGGCCAGGCGCTCGATCAGCGCGGTGTAGCCCTTGGTCTGGTCGGCGGGGGCGAATGGGTGGATGTCGCTGAAGCCGGGCCAGGTGATCGGGATCATCTCGGCGCTGGCGTTCAGTTTCATGGTGCAGGAGCCGAGCGGGATCATGCTGCGGTTGAGCGCCACGTCGCGGTCTTCCAGGCGCTTGAGGTAGCGCAGCATTTCGTGCTCGGCGTGATGGGCCGAGAATACCGCCTGTTGCAGGAAGGCCGAGCGGCGCTGGTTGCCGACCGGGATCGACGGGCCGGCCTCGGCCAGGCCGCCGCCGAGCAGCAGGGCGAGGCGGGTGAGGTCCTCGCGGGTGACGGTTTCGTCGAGTGCGATGGCGATGCCGGTGGCGTCCAGCCGGCGCAGGTTGAAGCCGGCCTTGACGGCGCTGGCCATCAGCGCGTCGGCCTTGGCGCCGGCCTCGATGGCGATGGTGTCGAAGAAGGCGTCGTGGCGCAGCTTGAGGCCGGCGCTGCGGGCGGCCTTGGCCAGCAGGCGGGCTTGCAGGTTGACCCGGCGGGCGATGCGGGTGAGGCCCTCGGGGCCGTGCCAGACCGCGTACATGCCGGCGATCACCGCCAGCAGCACCTGCGAGGTGCAGATGTTGGAGGTGGCCTTCTCGCGGCGGATATGCTGCTCGCGGGTTTGCAGCGCGAGGCGCATGGCGGGGGCGCCGGCGGCGTCCAGCGAGACGCCGACCAGGCGGCCGGGCATGGTGCGCTTATAGGCGTCGCGGGTGGCCATGTAGCCGGCATGCGGGCCGCCGAAGCCCATCGGCACGCCGAAGCGCTGGGCGGAGCCGACCACGATGTCGGCACCCATTTCGCCGGGTGGGGTGAGCAGCGCCAGGCTGAGCGGGTCGGCGGCGACGATGGCCAGCGCGCCGGCTTCGTGGGCGGCGGCGATCTCGGCGCTGAGGTCGCGCACCTGGCCGGTGGTGCCGGGGTATTGCAGCACCACGGCGAACGGCTTGGCGGCGGCGATGGCGGCGGTGTCGCCGGGGGCGATGTCGACCAGGGTCAGCTTTTGCGGCCAGGCGCGGGTGGCCAGCACGGCGCGGGTTTGCGGGTGCAGGTCGGCGGCGACGGCCAGCACGTCGGACCTGGCTTTGGCGGTGGCGTGCGCCATGGCCATTGCTTCGGCGGCCGCGGTGGCTTCGTCGAGCAGCGAGGCGTTGGCGATTTCCATGCCGGTGAGGTCGCAGATCATGGTCTGGAAGTTGACCAGCGCCTCCAGCCGGCCTTGCGCGATTTCGGCCTGGTAGGGGGTGTAGGCGGTGTACCAGCCGGGGTTCTCCAGCACGTTGCGCAGGATCACCGGGGGCGTGACGGTGCCGTGATAGCCTTGGCCGATCAGGGACTTGACCTGGATGTTGCGGGCGGCAAGGCCGCGCAGTTCGCCGATGGTGCCGGCTTCGTCGAGCGCCAGCGGCAGGTCCATCGGCTGCTGCACGCGGATCGCGGTGGGGACGGTGCGGGCGGCCATTTCGTCGAGGCTGGCGCAGCCGACGGCTTCCAGCATGGCGGTGATTTCGGCCGGCGAGGGGGCGATGTGGCGGCGGACGAAGCTGTCCTGCGCTTCGAGGGCGGCGAGGTCGGCGAGACCCTCGGTGGGGGAACCGGACATCTACAGGCTCGCCACGAAGGCGTCGTAGGCGTCCTGGTCCATCAGCGCGTCGAACGCGGCGGCG
>DATJEA010000053.1:0-2042 GCA_035497095.1 Acetobacteraceae bacterium
TCCTGCCGAAGATCCTTGCCGGCGAGCATATCTGGTGCCAGGGCTACAGCGAGCCCAACGCCGGCTCCGACCTCGCCGGGCTGCGCACCGCGGCAGTCAGCGACGGCGACGACTGGGTGGTCAACGGGCAGAAGATCTGGACCACCTTGGCCAACGACGCCAACTGGATTTTCCTGCTGGTGCGCACCGACGCCACCGCCAAGAAGCAGGAAGGCATCAGCTTCCTGCTGGTGCCGATGGACAGCCCCGGCATCACCGTGCGGCCGATCATCAACCTCGAACTGCACGACGAATTCTGCGAGGTGTTCTTCGACAATGTCCGCGTGCCCAAGGCCAACACCGTCGGCGAGGTCAACAAGGGCTGGACGATGGCCAAGAACCTGCTCGGGTTCGAGCGCATCTTCCTCGGCTCGCCGAAGCTCTCCGGCTACGCGCTGGGCCGGCTGCGGGCGCTGGCCGATCGCATGGGCGCCTGGGACGACGCCGCCTTCACCGACCGCTACACCGCCCTTCGGCTGGAACTGGAAGACCTCAAATCGCTGCACGCCACCTTCGTCGATATCGTGCGGCGCGGCGAGGCGCTGGGGCCGGACGTGTCGATGCTGAAGGTGATCCAGACCGAGCTGTTCCAGAAAATCACCGACACCATGATGGAAATCGCCGGCGAGAATGCCGGGCTGCTGGAACCGATGGAGGGCAACCGCGAACTGCACCCCTCCGGCCAGTTCATCCAGGCGCGGCCGAGCACGATCTATGGCGGCTCGAACGAGATTCAGCGCAATATCCTGGCGAAGAATGTGCTGGGGTTGCCGGGGTGAGCGGCAAAAATCAAGGCAAGAAAGTCTTCTTTGTTTGAAAACAAAGAAGCAAAAAAACTTTATTCATTTGGTATTCGTATAAATATGTTATCAACGCCGGCGGCGACGCGCGCGCATGTGGATGCCACGGCAATGGGCATCCTGGTGGTGCTGTGCGCGCTGTGGGGCGTGCAGCAGGTGGCGATCAAGGTGGCGGTGGTGGGCGGGCTGCCGCCGGTGTTGCAGGCGGGCGTCCGCTCGCTGCTGGCGGCAACCTGCGTGGCCGGCTGGATCGGCTGGCACGAGGGCCGGCCGGGCCTCGCCCGGCTGCTGTCGCGCGACACGCTGCTGCCGGGCATCGGCCTCGCGGCGCTGTTCGGGCTGGAATTCCTGCTGCTGTTCCCCGGCCTCGCGATGACCACCGCGGCGCGCGGCGTGGTGTTTCTCTACACCGCGCCGTTCTTCACCGCGCTCGGCGCGCATCTGCTGCTGCCCGACGAGCGGATGACCGTGCGCCAGGCGACCGGGCTGCTGATCGCCTTCGGCGGCGTCGCCGCCACCTTCGCCGAGGGGCTGTTCTACGGCCACGGCGGCAGCATCACCGGCGACCTGATGTGCCTGGCGGGCGGCGCGATGTGGGGCCTCAGCACCGTCGCGGTGCGGGCCAGCCGCCCGCTGGCGCGCTCACCCTCCTCCAAGCTGCTGTTCCTGCAACTGGCCGGCTCGGCGCCGCTGCTGCTGCTCGGCGCCTGGGCGCTCGGCGAGCACGTGCATCTGCCGGACGTGGCGCCGATCGCCTGGGGCGGGCTGTTCTACCAGACCTTCGTGGTGGCCTTCATCAGCTACCTGGTATGGTTCCGGCTGATCCTGGTCTACCCGGTCGGCCGGGTCGCCGGATTCACCTTCCTCACCCCGCTGTTCGGTATCCTGGCCGGCGCGCTGCTGCTGGGCGAGCATGTCAGCCCGGCGCTGCTGGTCGGGCTGGTGGCGATTGCGGTGGGGATGCGGCTGGTGAATAGCCGGGCGAAATAGACGCTTCCAAACTGCCCATCAAAACCAATGAAAACCGTGTGCTACGATCACCATGATCGCGGCCGCAGCAGCTATCATCAGGCTGAGGAGCCAGCGAAAATCGCTACGCAGATCGCTGCGTAGTCCGCGAATATCACCGCGCAATTCCTCGCGCATACCACGCAACTCGCTGCGGCTCTCTTCACGCATGCCCCGGAGGTCCACGCGAATGTC
>DATJEA010000054.1:0-2043 GCA_035497095.1 Acetobacteraceae bacterium
TGCGGCCGATCGAAATCGGCCCGGTGCGGGTCGATTGCCCGGTGATCCTCGCGCCGATGACGGGCGTGACGGATCGGCCGTTCCGCACGCTCGTGCGGCGTTACGGATCGGGGCTCAACGTCACGGAAATGATCGCCAGCCCGGCGATGATCCTGGAAACGCGCCAGAGCCTGCAGAAATCCGAATGGGACGCGATCGAGGAGCCGGTCTCGATGCAGCTCGTCGGCTGCGATCCCCAGTCCATGGCCGAGGCCGCGCGCCTGAGCGAGGATCGCGGCGCGGCGATCATCGACATCAATTTCGGCTGCCCGGTGCGCAAGGTGGCGGTCGGCCAGATGGCCGGCAGCGCCTTGATGCGCGACGAACTGGCCGCCGCGCGCATCCTGGAGGCCACCGTGCGGGCGGTGGATGTGCCGGTGACGCTGAAGATGCGGATGGGCTGGGACCACGCCAGCCTGAACGCGCCGGCGCTGGCGCGGATCGCCGAGGCGTGCGGCATCCGCATGGTGACGGTGCATGGCCGCACCCGGCAGCAATTCTATACCGGCACGGCCGACTGGGCGTTCATCGCGCAGGTGAAGGATGCGGTGCAAATCCCTGTTATTGCGAACGGCGATATCCTCACCGAGGACGATGCCGCCAGCGCCCTGGCGCAGTCCGGCGCCGATGGGGTGATGATCGGGCGCGGCTGCTACGGGCGGCCGTGGTTCCCGGCCCAGGTGGCGCAGTATCTCACCACCGGCACGCGGGTCGCCGAACCGGCGCTGGCGCGGCAGAAGGAGATACTTATAACGCATTACAATGCTATGTTATCACATTTCGGCGTCGAAGCAGGTCTGCGCCTCGCCCGCAAGCATGTCGGCTGGTATTCGCGCGGGCTGCGCGGCTCGGCGGAGTTCCGCGCCGAGGTGATGGGGCTGGGGGACGCCGCGGCGGTGATCGCGCGGATCCACCAGTTCTTCGACCCGCTGATCGAGCTTGGCGCGCAGCGCGGCGCCGAGATGGTCGCCGAGGCGGCATGAGCAAGCTCGCCCTGCTTGTGGTCGGCGAGGGCGAGAGCGTGGCGCAAGTGCCGGAAGCGACGGCGCTGCTCGCCGCACTGCCGATGCCGGTGGCGGTGCTGGACGGCGAAAATCGCTTCCGGTTCGTCAACCCGGCCGCCGAACAGTTCTTCGGCACCTCGCTGGCGCAGGTACGGCACATGGCGCTGGCCGATCTGGTGCCGGCCGACTCGCCGATCTTCCTGCTGATCGCCCAGGTGCGGGCCGCTGCTGTCACCATCGTGGAACATGACCTGAGCTTGGAGAGCCCGCTGCTGCGCAAGACCGGCATCACCGTGCAGGCGGCGCCGCTGCCGGAGGAGCCGGGCTCGGTGGTGCTGGTGCTGCAGGACGCCTCGACGCCGCGCGCGCTGGACCGGCAGATGGGGTTTCGCAGCGCCGCGCGCAGCGTCGCCGGCATGGCGGCGATCCTGGCGCATGAGGTGAAGAACCCGCTCTCCGGCATTCGTGGCGCGGCGCCGCTGCTGGAGGCCAGCGTCGCCGCGCCGGACCGCGAACTGGCGGTGCTGATCCGCGACGAGGCCGACCGCATCCGCGCGCTGGTGGACCGCATGGCGGTGTTCGACGACAAGCCGGTGGTGCGCGGCGCGGTGAACATCCACCGGGTGCTGGAGCATGTGCGCCGGCTGGCCGAGAGCGGGTTCGCCGCCGGGCTGCGGTTTCGCGAGCGCTATGACCCCTCGTTGCCGCCGGTGCACGGCAACCGCGACCAACTGGTGCAGGTGGTGCTGAACCTGGTGAAGAACGCTGCCGAGGCGCTGCGACAGCCGGGGATGGGCGAGCGGGGCGAGATCACGCTGGCCACCGCCTATCGACAGGGCATGCGGCTCGCGGTGCCGGGCAGCGACACAAGGATGCACCTGCCGCTGGTGGTCAGCGTCGGCGATAACGGGCCGGGCATTCGCGAGGACATCCGGACCAATCTGTTCGATCCGTTCGTCGGCTCCAAGCCGGCCGGTAGCGGGCTCGGGCTGGCGCTGGT